>NZ_RIBZ01000215.1:0-7543 GCF_003721215.1 Streptomyces botrytidirepellens | reverse complement strand
GGCGCGCCCGTGCCGGGCCGCCGGGCCGCCGCGACCGCCGTCAGCCAGGCCACCGACGCGCCCGCCAGGGACCCGGCCAGCCAGTTCAGCGGCCAGTGCGGGCCCTCCGCGGGCAGCGCCGCGACCAGGGGGAAGTGCGGCAGCTGGGGGTAGGAGGTGACGCCGAGCGGGGCGACCACGCTGCCGCCCCCGGCCGCGAAACCGGCACCGATGCCGTACGCCGCGCCCCACACGATGGCGTTCGGCAGCAGCGCGAGGCTGACCAGCAGCACCGCGAAGCGGCCCTGCCATACGTTGCTGAGCTGGAGGAACGCCAGCTGTACGGATCCGGTGTGGCTGAGCATCGAGACCCCGGTGAGCAGGGCGCCGCTGCCGAGCAGCACCAGGAGCCCACCGGCCCCGGCGCGGCACGCGGCGAACAGCCGCCGCCGTCGGCACCAGCTTCCGCGCAGCCATGACGCGCAGGTGACGACGCCCGCCGCCAGCCGCGCGGCGCCGGGGATCCGGCCCAGCGCGGCCTTCGCCCGCGCGGGCAGCCGCACCGGGAACCGGCCGTCGGCCACCCACACGCCGAGGGCCGCGACGGCCACGGCGACGAGCGGCAGATGGATCACGGCGCTGAGCGGGTCGACGTGCAGCGGCCCGGCCGTGGCGTACAGCACGGCCGCCATGCCGACGAGCAGATAGCCGCCGGTCACCCAGCCGAAGGCGATGCGGGGGTCGACGACGGAGTCCTCGGGCACCCACTGCCCCTCGGCCTCCTCCGCCTGGCCCTGGTAGACCGCGTGCTGCGCGGCGCGGTAGAGCAGCCAGCAGGGCACCACGCTGATGAGCAGCGGGGTCAGCCCGACGGGCGCCGGATGCCCGGTCAGCGTCTCGGTCCGTACGAGATCGGCGCCGTGCCCGAGGAGCCACAGGTCGGCGGCGACGTGCAGCGCCCCTTCGGGGCTGCTGTCGGGGGACGAGGAGGTGATCCACAGCAGCAGGACGACGACGGCGAGCGTGCCCAGCCCGAGCCCCGCGGCCACCACGCCGCCGAGGAACGCTTCCCTGGCGACGGAGGGGCGCTGGAGCGCGGCACTGCCGCGTGAGGACACCGATGGACTGCGATCGGTCGTTTGGGTCACGGGCCCATGCTGCCAATAACAGTCGTTTCATCCGTACATCAAGCGATTGGTCGCGTGTCGTACGTAATGGGCTTATGTACCTTTTGTGGCGCGGCGCCGTGCGGCCGCGGAAACGGCCCCGGGAACACAAAAGGCGCGGGCCCGTACCACCCATCCGGGGGTACGGGCCCGCGTCCGCGTGTGACGGCGAGACGCCGAGACGTCAGCCGGCGAGCGCGGCGCGCGCCAGGCCCGCGGTCTCGGTCGGGGTCTTGCCGACCTTCACGCCCGCGGCCTCCAGGGCCTCCTTCTTCGCCTGGGCGGTGCCGGAGGAACCCGACACGATCGCACCGGCGTGGCCCATGGTCTTGCCCTCGGGCGCGGTGAAGCCCGCCACGTAGCCGACGACCGGCTTGGTGACGTTGGCCTTGATGAAGTCCGCGGCCCGCTCCTCGGCGTCGCCGCCGATCTCGCCGATCATCACGATCAGGTCGGTGTCGGGGTCGGCCTCGAAGGCGGCCAGCGCGTCGATGTGGGTGGTCCCGATGACCGGGTCACCACCGATGCCGACGCAGGACGAGAAGCCGATGTCCCGCAGCTCGTACATCATCTGGTAGGTCAGGGTGCCGGACTTCGACACCAGACCGATCCGGCCGGGCTTGGTGATGTCGGCCGGGATGATGCCCGCGTTCGACTGACCCGGCGTGATCAGACCCGGGCAGTTCGGGCCGATGATGCGGGTCTTGTTGCCCTTCTGGCCGGCGTAGGCCCAGAAGTTGGCCGAGTCGTGGACGGCGATGCCCTCGGTGATCACCACGGCGAGCGGGATCTCGGCGTCGATCGCCTCGATGACCGCGTCCTTGGTGAACTTCTCCGGGACAAAGATGACCGTGACGTCGGCGCCGGTGGCCTCGATGGCCTCCTTGACGGAGCCGAAGACCGGAACCTCGTTGCCGTCGAAGTCAACGGTGGTGCCGGCCTTGCGCGGGTTCACGCCACCGACGATGTTGGTGCCCGAGGCGAGCATCCGACGGGTGTGCTTCTGACCCTCGGACCCGGTCATCCCCTGGACGATGACCTTGCTTTCCTTGGTGAGGAAGATAGCCATGGTTTCTGGTGACCTCGTCCCTTACTTCGCAGCCAGCTCGGCGGCACGCTCGGCCGCGCCGTCCATGGTGTCCACCTGCTGAACGAGCGGGTGGTTGGCGTCGGTGAGGATCTTGCGACCCAGCTCCGCGTTGTTGCCGTCGAGACGCACGACGAGCGGCTTGCTGACGTCCTCGCCCTTGGACTTCAGCAGCTCCAGGGCCTGCACGATGCCGTTGGCGACGGCGTCGCAGGCGGTGATCCCGCCGAAGACGTTGACGAAGACGGACTTGACGTCCGGGTCGCCGAGGATGATCTCGAGACCGTTGGCCATCACCTCGGCGGAGGCGCCGCCACCGATGTCGAGGAAGTTGGCGGGCTTCACGTTGCCGTGGTTCTCACCGGCGTACGCGACGACGTCGAGGGTCGACATGACCAGACCCGCGCCGTTGCCGATGATGCCGACCTCGCCGTCGAGCTTGACGTAGTTGAGGCCCTTGGCCTTGGCGGCCGCCTCGAGGGGGTTGGCCGCGGCCTTGTCCTCGAGCTCCGCGTGCTCCGGCTGGCGGAACTCGGCGTTGGCGTCCAGCGTCACCTTGCCGTCGAGCGCGATGATCTTGCCGTCACCGGTCTTGACCAGCGGGTTGACCTCGACGAGCAGGGCGTCTTCCTTGATGAAGACGGTCCACAGCTGCTGGAGGACGTCCGCCACCTGGTCGGCGATCTCGGCCGGGAACTTCGCCGCGGCGACGATCTCGGCGGCCTTCTCGGGGGTCACACCCTCGATGGCGTCCACCGGGATCTTGGCGAGCGCGTCGGGGTTCTGCTCCGCGACGACCTCGATCTCCACGCCGCCCTCGACGGAGGCCATGGCGAGGAAGGTGCGGTTGGTGCGGTCCAGCAGGAAGGAGACGTAGTACTCCTCCTTGATGTCCGCGGTCTGGGCCAGCATCACCTTGTGGACCGTGTGGCCCTTGATGTCCATGCCCAGGATCTGGTTGGCCTTCTCCACGGCGTCGGCCGGGTCGGAGGCCAGCTTCACGCCGCCCGCCTTGCCGCGGCCACCGACCTTGACCTGCGCCTTGACGACCGCACGGCCGCCCAGTCGCTCGGCCACCTCGCGCGCCGCCTCAGGCGTGTTGATGACTTCACCGGCCAGCACCGGTACACCGTGCTTGGCGAAGAGGTCCCTCGCCTGGTACTCGAACAGGTCCACGCGCGTCCGTCCCTTTTCCATGGATATCGCGGTCGTTATCTGCGCGGGCGTGCCGCGCGATGGCCAGCGTGAGGACGCGATCTATAACGAGGGCGGCACACGTGCGCCGGGTACGCGGCATGTCCGTCTCGCAGGCTATAACCACGAGACGTGCCGCCCTAAATCGCAGATCACACTGGAGCGGTGATTACGGTCACAGATCGCGACCGTACCCACCTATCTCGCAACCGGAAAGCGGGCAGCCCCCTCCCCAACGAGGACTGCCCGCTCTCGGTTAGTGCGCGGTGTTGCTGCTGCGTACGGCGGCGTCGGCGCGGCCGCCGTACGCGGCGGTCATGCGGCCTCGGCTATCAGACGGCCGGGAGGGTGGCCGGGGCGGCCGGCAGGTCGGTCGGCAGCTGGGCGGGGACCTGCGGCAGGTCGGCCGGGACGTTCGGCAGGTCGGTGGGCAGCTGGGCCGGGACGTTCGGCAGGTCGGTGGGCAGCTGGGCCGGAACCTGCGGCAGGTCGGTCGGCAGCTGAGCCGGAACCTGCGGCAGGTCGGTCGGCAGCTGAGCCGGAACCTGCGGCAGGTCGGTCGGCAGCTGAGCCGGAACCTGCGGCAGGTCCGCCGGGACGTTCGGCACGTCGGTCGGCAGCTGGGCCGGGACCGCGGGCAGGGCCGGGAGCGCCGGGATGTTGGCGGCGTCGGTCAGGTCGACCGGGGCCACCGGGAGCAGGCTCTGCACGCGGGCCACGGTGTTCACCGCGGTGCCCTGCGCGTTCGTGGCCACGGAGCCGGTCAGGTCCAGCGCGAACGGAACCGTGGTGGTGGCCAGGTCGGCGGCGAACGGAACCGTGTTGTTGACGGTGTTCTGGGCTACCGGCACGGCGTTGGTCACGGTGTTCTGCACGAACGGCACGGCGTCGGCGACGGTGTCCTGCGCGAACGGAAGCACGTTGCTGGCGGTGCCCAGCGTGTAGCCCTGCGCGCTGCCCGCCACGTAGGCGACGTACGGAACGGTCTTGCCCGCGGCGTCACCGGCGAGCACACCGGCGTCGTTCACGGTGCCCTGCGCGACCGGGACGACCTTGACCACGATGCGGTGCGCGACGGGCGGCAGCACGTCGTCGGCGATGCGGTTCACGACCGGCTTGGCGATGCCCACGGTGCCCTTGGCCTTGCCCGTCAGCTCCTCCGGACGGACGCCCGCGCCGGAGAGGGAGGCGAGCAGGTTGTCGGCGGCGCCGGGGGCGGCGGGCAGCTTCGGGGTGGCCGGGAGCTGGGCGGGCAGCTCGGCCGGGGCGCCCTTGACGGACGGCACCGGGGCGGCGTTCGGCAGCGAGGAGCCGCTGACCGGCAGCGAGCCCAGGCCCGGCAGGTGCGGAACGACGCCGGGAACCTCGCCGGTGGGCAGGTCCACGTCGGCGGCCTTCTGGACGGACTTCACGGCGTGGTGCGCCTTCTTGACGACCTTGCCCGGCTTGGCGGCGTCACCGGTCACGCCGTCGAGCGCGCCACCGGTCACGTCGCGGGTGGTCTTGGAGACGTCCGGCAGCTGGCCCTTGGCGGCACCGTCGACGGTGTCCTCGGCGGTGCCGGTCACGCCGTCCACGGTCTTCTTCGCCGAGTCGTTCAGCTTGGACGTGTCGGCCGCGTCGCCGGTCGCACCGTCAACCGTGTCGGTCACCTTGCCGGTGGTGTCCGTGACCTTGTCGGTGGTGTCGGTGACCTTGTCGGTAACGCCGTCCACCGTGCTGGAGACGCTGTCGGTGGAGGGGATGCTCGGGGTCTCGGCGGCACTGGCGGCGGCGGAGCCGAGGGCCCAGATCCCGGTGGCGGTGGCGGCGACGAGGATGGAACGGCGAATGTTGTTGCGCATGGTGGAGGAAGTCCTTCGAATTCAAGGGGGTTAACGGAACGGGCAGACCTGACCCGCCCCCGCGCGGCAGGTCTTACAGACGGGGGGAGGTCTGCCCTAGCCGGGGAATTCGAGGACTTCGTTGTACCGCTCGCGCGTCGGCGCGGAGCTCTCCGCACGGACCGCGCCGGGCGCGAGCCCGAAGTGCGCGGCGCCGGACGGCGGCAGAGCGGCGTGGGTGTTCCCGCCACGGGGAGCACCGCTGTCGCCGGTGCACTGGGTGACGGTCCCGAGGGGGGACCGCGGGAGGGGCAGCGGCGCCGGGGCGCCATCGCCCTGGCCCGTGTCGGCGGCAGCCCGGACGACGGTGCCATGACCGTCGTCGGGGGAGTCGGCGGTACGGGGTGCGGCGGCGGCCGAGTCCGCCGTGTCCGGCCCCAGCGGGGCCGCGGCGGGCCGTGCCGGGTGCGGCAGGGCGTGGTTCGCATCGGCGTCGTCCGCCGCCGGGCCGTGGCCCGAGGCGGCGCCGTGTGCACCGGAGACGTCGCCCAGGGCGCCGACACCGGCGTCGCCGACCTCGGACAGCCGCACCGGAAGGTGGCCGCCCGTGGCGTCCCTGACCAGGTCATCGACCGGGTCGGTGACCTGTCGGGCCTGCCGCTCGACCGGCTCGCGCACCGGCTCCACGGTCTTGCGGACCGTGTCGGTGGCGGTGTGTGCCGCCTGGCGCGCCACGGTGTCGGCGGTCTCGACCGCCTTGGCCGGGGCCTTCTTGACTGCCGCCTTGTCCGGTGCCGGCTTGGCCGGTGTTGCCTTGGCCGGTGTTGCCTTGGCCGGTGTTGCCTTGGCCGGTGTTGCCTTGGCCGGTGTTGCCTTGGCCGGTGCCGGCTCATCCGGAACGGCCTTCGCGGCCGACTTCGCGGCGGCTCGCGTCGAGTCGACCAGGTCCGATGCCTGGGCCTGGTGGCCCGTCACCGATCCGCTCGTCAGCTCTCCCCGCTCGGCCGCCTGGGCGCTGCCACCGAAGAGGAACGCGAGTGCCAGGAAGCCCCCGAGGAACAGCGCCGCCAGCAGCGCCCGCCGCGCGGCCACGGTGCGCGGCAAGCGCACAGCGGCAGGCACAGCGAACGCGGCAGACAAAAGGGGGCCTTCCCTGGTACGGACAGCAGGCGAAGCGCCAAACTGGACGGTCACATTCACGTCCTGGCGACGGGAGTGATCCTTGCACGACCCACAGGGGGCCGCGCAAGCCCCTGGCCAGGGATGGTCACTGATGCATCGCCATGTCCGGTATCGGCAGTCGGCGCCGCTCGATGGCCGCCGCCATCACCTCCGGGAAGAGATCGGGGGTGCAGGCGAAGGCGGGCGCGCCGAGCGCGGCGAGCGCCGCCGCGTGCTCCCGGTCGTAGCTCGGCGCCCCCTCGTCGGACAGCGCCAGCAGCGCCACGAACTGCACCCCGGACGCCTTCATCGCGGCGACCCGCCCCAGCATCTCGTCGCGTATGCCGCCCTCGTAGAGGTCGCTGATCAGCACGACGACGGTGTCCGCGGGCCGGGTGATCTGCGACTGGCAGTACGCCAGCGCGCGGTTGATGTCGGTGCCGCCGCCGAGCCGGGTGCCGAACAGGACGTCCACCGGATCGTCCAGCTCATCGGTCAGGTCCACCACGGCGGTGTCGAAGACGACGAGCCGGGTGGCGATCGCCCGCATCGAGGCGAGCACGGCGCCGAAGACGGAGGCGTACACCACGGATGCGGCCATCGACCCCGACTGGTCGATGCACAGGATGACGTCCTTCTTCACCCCGCGCGCCGCCCGCCCGTAACCGACCAGCCGCTCGGGGACCACCGTGCGGTGCTCGGGGACGTAGTTCTTGAGGTTGGCACGGATGGTGCGGTTCCAGTCGATGTCCCGGTGGCGGGGGCGGCTGACCCGGGCCGAGCGGTCGAGCGCGCCGGTGAGCGTCGCGCGAGTGCGGGTCGCGAGCCGCTTCTCCAGCTCCTCGACGACCTTGCGGACGACGGCACGCGCCGTGGTCCTGGTCGTCTCCGGCATCGCCTTGTTGAGCGACAGCAGGGTGCCCACCAGATGCACGTCCGCCGCCACGGCCTCCAGCATCTCGGGCTCCAGCAACAGCGCCGACAGGCCGAGCCGGTCGATGGCGTCGCGCTGCATGACCTGGACGACGGAGGTGGGGAAGTACGTACGGATGTCACCGAGCCAGCGCGCCACCTGAGGCGCGGAGCCGCCGAGCCCGGCCGCCCGCGGGGCACCGCCGCCCGCCGGGCCGCCG
>NZ_RIBZ01000017.1:0-7034 GCF_003721215.1 Streptomyces botrytidirepellens | reverse complement strand
GGGTCACCGGCGCGCGCGGCGACGGCGACGGCCGCGGCGCTGGTGTCGCCGTCCGGACCCGGCCGCCAGCCGCCGGACAGCGCCCGGCGGGCGATGTTGGGACCGCTGGCGATGCGCTCGACACAGCCGCGCCCGCCGCACGGGCACAGATCGCCGTCGAGGTCGACGCTGATGTGGCCGATGTGCCCGGCATTGCCCGTGGGGCCGGGGTGGAGCCGCCCGCCCAGCACCAGTCCGCCGCCGACACCGGTGGACACCACCATGCACAGCGCGCTCGCGCGCCCGCGCGCCGCGCCCTGCCAGTGCTCGGCGNCCACCATGCACAGCGCGCTCGCGCGCCCGCGCGCCGCGCCCTGCCAGTGCTCGGCGGCGGTCATCGCCGGTCCGTCGCCGACCAGGGTGACCGGCAGCTCGCCGGTGGTCTCCCTGACCCCGGCGACCAGCGGGAAGTCGCGCCAGCCGGGGATGTTGACCGGGTTGACGGTGCCCACGGAGGCGTCCACGGGGCCCGCGCTGCCGATCCCGACGGCGGCCACCCGGGACCAGTGCGCGGTGGCGGCGAGTTCGCCGAGCACCGCGGAGACCTCCCCCATCACCGTCGGGCCGGGGCCCTGCGCGGGGGTCGCGCGCCGGGCCCGTACGACCAGCTTGCCGCCGCCGTCCACCAGGGCACCCGCGATCTTGGTACCGCCGATGTCCAGCGCGGCGATGAGGTCACGTGCCATGGCTGTCGACTCTCCTGGTGGGCCTCGGTGTCATCAGTATGCGGCCACAGTCTTCCCTGCCGCTGACAACGTTGTCCAGGGTCTATGCTCGACACCCCTTCCGCCACGACGACCAGCGACGGGACGAGCCCACCGTGACCGACACCGCCCGGGACATCGCCGACAGCACCCGACCGCACCGCTACGGCTCCCGGCCCACGATGAAGGACGTCGCCGCCCGGGCCGGGGTCGGCCTCAAGACGGTCTCGAGGGTCGTCAACGGCGAGCCGGGCGTCACCCCCGACACCGAGGCCCGCGTCCAGGAGGCGATCACCGCGCTCGGCTTCCGCCGCAACGACAGCGCCCGCATCCTCCGCAAGGGGCGCACCGCGAGCGTCGGCCTCGTCCTGGAGGACCTCGCCGACCCGTTCTACGGCCCGCTCAGCCGTGCCGTCGAGGAGGTGGCCCGGGCCCACGGCGCGCTGCTGATCAACGGGTCCAGCGCCGAGGACCCGGTCCGCGAGCAGGAGTTGGTGCTCGCCCTGTGCGCGCGCCGGGTGGACGGCCTCGTCGTCATCCCGGCGGGCGACGACCACCGCTATCTGGCCCCCGAGATGGCGGCCGGTGTGGCCACCGTCTTCGTCGACCGTCCGGCGGGCCGCATCGACGCCGACGCGGTGCTCTCCGACAGCTTCGGCGGCGCGCGGGACGCGGTGGCCCATCTGATCGCCCATGGCCACCGCCGGATCGGCTTCCTCGGCGACCAGCCGGGCATCCACACCGCCGCCGAGCGGCTGCGCGGCTACCACGCCGCGATGGCCGCGGCCGGGCTGCCGGTCCACGACGGCTGGCTCTCCCTGGGCCCCACCGACCCGGAGCGGGTGCGCGGCGCGGCCGCCGCCATGCTGGACGCCGCCGAGCCGGTCACCGCGCTCTTCGCGGGCAACAACCGCGTGACGGTCACGGTGGTGCGGGTCCTCGCCGAGCGCCCCGCGCCCGCCGCGCCCGTGGCCCTGGTCGGCTTCGACGACTTCGAGCTGGCCGATCTGCTCTCCCCCGGCATCACCGTGGTCGCCCAGGACGCGGCGCAGCTCGGCCGCACCGCCGCGGATCTGCTGTTCCGCCGCCTCGACGGCGCGGGCGGCGCACCGCGGCGGGTCGTGCTGCCGACCCGCCTGATCGCCCGCGGCTCCGGCGAACTGTCACCACCGTCCCTGTCCTGACCGTCCCGTCACGACCGTCTCATCAAGCGGCGAGCACCTTGGCCTTGGCGCGTTCGTACTCCTCGGCCGTGATGTCACCGTGGTTCTTCAGCTCCACGAGCCGCGACAGCTCCTCGGCGTGGCTCGTTCCGGCGGTCCCGCGTACGAACTCCCGGAACTCCTCCTCCGCCTGCTCGGCCCGCTTCATCTCGCGCCCGCCCATCCCGCGGCCCCGTGCCATCAGGTACACGAAGACGCCGAGGAAGGGCAGGACGATGACGAAGACGCACCAGCCCGCCTTGGCCCAGCCGCTGAGCGAGTCATCGCGGAAGATGTCCCCGATCACCCGGAACAGCAGCATCAGCCACAGGACCCACAGAAAGATCCACATCGTGGTCCAGAACACGTTGAGCAAGGGATAGTCCATCGTCTGCCTCCCGTCGGACACGCCCGGCGGGGCCGACGGCCACCACCGGAGCCGACGCCTCAAGCGTACGGCGGCGGGCGCGCCGCGTTCGGCGGGTGCGCGGGACCCGGTCGGCGCAGCAGCGGGTGCGCCGCGGGCCGGGCCGCGCAGCAATGGAGGCAGGACGGACGGGGGCCGGAAGGGCAGGCCATGGACCTCCAGATTCTCCCGCTGGCCGTCACCATGATGGCGGGGCCGCAGATCGTGGCCGCCGTGATCCTGGTGACCACCGCGCGGCCGGTGCGGGTGTCCTCGGCGTTCCTGCTCGGGGTGGCGGTCGCGACAGCGGTGGGGGTCGCCGTCACGCGGGGGATCTTCGCCCTGCTGGGCCAGGCGGTGTCGCCGGGTCAACCGTCCGACCGGGGGTCGGCCGCGATCATCGTGCAGCTGGTGCTGGTGGGGCTGCTGGTGCTGGCCGCGGTGAAGAACCTGGTGCGCCGGGAATCCGTCGAACCGCCCAAGTGGCTGGGCTCGCTGATGGACGCGGGCCCTCTGCGGGCCCTGCGGACCGGGCTGTTGGTGATCCTGCTGATGCCGTCGGACATCATGGTGATGCTGACAGTCGGGGCGCATCTGGAGCAGCACCGGGCGGGTCTGGCGGAGGCGCTGCCGTTCATCGGTGCCACCGTGCTGATCGCGGCGCTGCCGCTGCTGCTCTACCTGGTCTTCCGTCGCCGGGCGCGGCGCGCGATGCCCCGGCTGCGGGAGTGGCTGAACACGCACAGCTGGGTGATCAACGTCGCCGCCTGTCTGCTGTTCATCGTGCTCATCCTCACTCCCTGACTCACCCTCTGGTACGGCCCGTCGCGGCCAGCAGCGTGATCACCGCGAGGACGGCCAGCAGGACCAGCACCAGGAACAGCACGGTCAGCACGGTGGGATGGTTCCACAGCGCGAAGACGGCGGCCGGGGCCGGCAGCGCCGCGACCGTCAGCTCCCGCCGGTGGTTCGCGGTCCAGGTCCCGGCCCGCCCGGTGCGCATCCCGCGGGCCGCGCACCAGTGCGCGGCGGACTCGGCGGTGCGCTCGGCCGTGGCCCGTACGGCGCGTGGCAGCCGTCCGGGCCCGGCCAGATAGGCGCCCGCCGCGACGACGGCGCTGAGCACCAGCACGGTGAGCACGGTGACCCGCAGGAAGCGCACCACAGTGTCGAAGAGGGCCGAGGCGGCGGCCCGGGACAGCACGCCCGGCGGCACGTGGTCGAGGCAGTACCGGCGGGCCACGGTGAGGGCGAGGGCGAGGGCCAGCGAGGCGACGCCGGCGCCGAGGGCGGCGAGCGCGAGTGCGCGGCGGCGGCCCCGGGCGAGCAGGACACCGGTAGTGCCGAGCGCGATGGTCAGGGTGGGCAGCCAGTTGCTCGCCAGGTCGAGCAGGCGCACCGCCTGCTTGATGCGGTCGAGTTGATGGGAGTGGAAGAGGATCGTCCGCCGGTGGATGTCGGGGATGTCGCGCGCCGAGGGGAATCCGGCATCCACGAGCTGGAGTTTGACCTTCTCCACGGCGGCGCCGACGTTCAGGGTGACGGTGTCGCCTCGTACGCCGACCGGGCCGTGGCCCTCGCCGGTGAGGGCGTGCACGACGGCCGCATGGGCTGCCCGGTTGGCGCCGGTCCATACCGCGGCGAACTCCTCGGTGTGCACGATGTGCGTCGCGACCTTGCGCACGGCCTGGTCGAGGGCCGCGTCCAGGTGGGGGGCCAAGCCCTCGATGGTGTCGGCGGCCCGGGGCGGCAGGCCCTGGTCGCGCAGCCAGTCGGCGATGTCGGAGGTGACCTTCCGGCTGTTGTGCCGGAGGTCGACGGCCTCGCTGACGTGGTCCACGGCCGCCTCCTGGATCGCCGGATCGGTCGCCAGCGGGGCGACCGTCGCCACGTAGCGGTCGGTGTCCAGGACGATGCCGTGGACCCATACGGTCAGCACGGACACCGGGACGAGCAGGCAGCCGAGCACGATCAGCAGGGCTGACACGGCACTTCTGACCATGCCACCATCTCCCGCCCTCCCCGGCGGCCGCGCATCCCGGGTGACACGGAGGGGTGAGCGGATGTGGCCAGGCGGATCAGGCGGGCCCGGCCGCCCGGCTCAGCGCGGGGCGCGGCCCGCCAGGGCGTCGAGTTCGGCGCGGCCCAATCCGGTCAGCTGTTCCACCTCGGCGGCGTCGACCGCGCCGCAGTCCAGCCCGCGCAGCAGATGACCGCTGAGCGCCTTGGCGGTCGCGGGCTCGTCCATGACGTCGCCGCCCGTACGGTTCACATACGCCGCGAGCCGGGCCGCGGCCGTCTCCAGGCCCTCGCGGTAGAAGGCGTAGACGGCGGCGTAACGGGTGGGCAGATGACCGGGGTGCATGTCCCAGCCCTGGTAGTACGCGCGGGCCAGGGACCGCCGGACGAGGCGGTGGTGGAGCCGCCAGGCGTCGTGGACGCGCTCGGTGGGGCCGACGGGAAGCACATTGGTCGAGCCGTCGGAGAGCCGTACCCCGGTGCCCGCGGCGGCGACCTGCATGACCGCCTTGGCATGGTCGGCGACGGGGTGGTCCATGGCCTGGTGGGCGGCGCCGACGCCGCAGGAGGCGCTGTAGTCGAAGGTGCCGTAGTGCAGTCCGGTGGCACGGCCCTGGGCCGCGTCGATCATCAGGGCGACGGTGGCGCGGCCGTCGGGGCCGAGGATGGCCTGGGTGGTCTCGATCTGGATCTCGAAGCCGAGCCGGCCCGCCGGGAGCCCGCGGGCCTTCTCGAACTCCTCGCACAACCGGACCATGGCGCTGACCTGTTCGGCGTACGTCACCTTGGGGAGGGTGAGCACGAGCCCGTCCGGCAGCCCGCCGGAGTCCATCAGTCCGGTGAGGAAGATGTCGAGGGTGCGGATGCCGCGGTCGCGGACGGCGGCCTCCATGCACTTCATGCGGATGCCCACATAGGGCGGTGCGGTGCCCGCCGCGTGGGCGGCGGCGACCACGGATGCGGCACGGGACGCCGCGGCGTCCTCCTCGGCGTCGGGGCGCGGCCCGTAGCCGTCCTCGAAGTCGATCCGCAGGTCCTCGACCGGTTCGCGCTCCAGCTTGGCGCACACCCGCCGGTACACGGGCTCGGCCAGCTCGCCGGGGAGACCGAGGACGGCGGCGAGGGCGTCGGCATCGGGCGCGTGGGCGTCGAGGGCGGCGAGCGCCTGGTCGCCCCAGTCGCGCACGGTGGTGTCGGTGAGGGCGTCGGCGGGGACGTAGACGGTGTGCACGGGCTGGCGGGTGCCGGAGTCGCCCGGGTAGCGGCGGGCGAGGTCCGCGTCGACGGGGGCGAGGGACGCGGTGATCCCTTCGCGTACGCCGCGCGGCAGGCTGGTCCCCACCGTCTCGTGCTGAGTCATGCCCGCACCTCCGCCTTTCACCTTCACTCCAACCGACCAGCTGTTTCCGCTCTACGGAAACTAATATCCGTAGAGTGAAGTTATACGGGCTCCGAGTGGAGGTCAACACCCCATTGACGCACGTGGGGCCCCGTACGCGCAGTGCGTACGGGGCCCCACGGGCATCGATCGAGCGGTCAGCCCTTGCGGGTCTTGACCTCCTCGGTGAGCTGCGGGACGACCTCGAAGAGGTCGCCGACCACGCCGTAGTCGACCAGGTCGAAGATCGGGGCCTCGGCGTCCTTGTTGACCGCCACGATGGTCTTCGAGGTCTGCATACCGGCCCGGTGCTGGATCGCACCCGAGATACCCGCCGCGATGTACAGCTGCGGGGACACGGTCTTACCCGTCTGGCCCACCTGGTTGGTGTGCGGGTACCAGCCCGCGTCCACCGCGGCGCGCGAGGCGCCGACCGCCGCGCCGAGGGAGTCGGCGAGGGCCTCCACGACGGGGAAGTTCTCCGCACCGCCTACGCCACGGCCGCCGGAGACGAC
Organism: Streptomyces botrytidirepellens; assembly: GCF_003721215.1. Lineage (NCBI taxonomy): Bacteria > Bacillati > Actinomycetota > Actinomycetes > Kitasatosporales > Streptomycetaceae > Streptomyces > Streptomyces botrytidirepellens. The sequence goes on along the minus strand of NZ_RIBZ01000017.1, from coordinate 771 downwards.
GATGGCGGCCTCGGTCAGGTCCGGACGCCCCGTCGACTCACGCGCCGCCCGGGAGACGACCTTCGTGCCGGTCGCCTGCTCGGAGAAGGAGACCTCCAGCGCCTCGGCGGCACCCGCGGCCGGGGCCGCCTCCGGTGCGGCGGAGTTGGGCTTGACGGTGATCACCGGCGTGCCCTTGGTAACCCGGGACTTGGTGGTGTACGCGGCCGCGAACACCGACTGCGTCGCCACCGGACCCTCGGCGCCCTGCTCCAGGTCGACGGCGTCGGTGATGATGCCCGACCCGATACGCACCGCCAGCCGCGCCGCGATCTCCTTGCCCTCCGCCGAGGACGGGAACAGCACGGCAGCCGGATTCACGGCCTGGTACGCGGCCTGACCCGCGCCCACCTTCGGCACGACGAGCTAGTCGGCAAACTCCGGCGCGTCGGCGGTCAGGACGCGCACCGCGCCGTGCTCGGCGACGGTCGCGGCGGTGTCGGCGGCACCGGCACCGAGGGCGACGGCGACGGGCTCACCGATGCGGCGGGCCAGCGTCAACAGCTCCAGGGTGGGCTTGCGGACGGCACCGTCCACGTGGTCGACATAGACGAGGACTTCAGCCATGAGACTTCTTCTCTCCTGCGAATACGAGATGTCTAGAGGGGGCAGTGGGGCTCAGATGAACTTCTGACCCGCGAGGAACTCTGCGAGCTGCTTGCCGCCCTCGCCCTCGTCCTTGACGATCGTGCCCGCCGTACGGGCCGGGCGCTCCTCCGCGCCGTCGACCTT
>NZ_RIBZ01000203.1:0-47126 GCF_003721215.1 Streptomyces botrytidirepellens | reverse complement strand
CGTCGTGGTGATGTCAGCGTGCTGGGTGCAGATTCTTGAGCGGCACGTCGAAATCGGTGATCGGGGCGGCTCCATTGGGGCGCTGCGTACGTCGGGTGTCGGCGTCCTGCACATCCGGGAGGACTGCGGCCCACTCGGTGGCTCGGCGTCGCGGCAGTTGTTCGGCCAGGAATCGCTCGATTAGCTTCCGTAGTTGCTCCATTCCCGCGCGCACTCGCTGGCTCTGCGGCTCCATGTCCAGGAGCCGCACGTATTCGGCGGCGAGGCGCGCACCGTCGGTGCAGTGGGTGCGGCCGGTGCAGGTCGAGCAGCCGTTCCGGTGGGCCTTGTACTTCTCGAAGGCCCGTTTCGCCGTGGGCAGGGAGGGGATCAGCTTGCTGGCTGGCGGCGGGGGCGTGTTGCTCATCCGCTTGACGCGGGTGGTGCGCCGCGATCCGGGGTTCATGCCCTGGTCCTGCCGGTGGCTGCTCAGCCTTTCGTATCGGGCCCGCCACTGGTCGGGAGTGATGTCGAACCAGATGCGCTGACCACTGCCAAGGCAACGGGGCACGCGGTCCTCGGGGAGCTGGCGACGCTTGCGGGGCTTGCTGCTTCGCGGCTCGGCCCGGTGCGCGGCGACCATGCGGCCCTCGATGACTCGCCAGGTGCCGCAGTCGCCGCAGACGACGGTCCGCTTCTCACCTTCTCGCAGGTTGATGCGGTCGGCGTCGACCTTGCTCGCCCTGATCGGGGGCCGGCCGTTGTGCTTCATCAGAGCTTCCTTCGAACGACGACGGCTGCCTTCCCTGCCCGTCACGGACTTACGAGGGCCATGACGGACAGGCAGCGCAACTGCTGTCGGGCTGCACCCGCAAAGAGCCGACCGGGGACCTCGTGGTTCGTCTCCCGGCACCCACCAAGTGGGCGGACACAGAGCTCGGAGCGGTGCTGCGCTATGCGGTTGGGGGCTACTTCGCCCCGTCTAGGAGGAGGCTCGGTGCCGCACTTCGAAGGTAATCGCACTTCTAGTGCGAGTCAACACTAGAAGTGCGTGCTAGTACTGCTGTACCCAGTGTGAGAAAGTATCCCGTGACAGTGAGACGTAGAGAGGGAGGCGCCCCATGTCCAGCGGATATGCACTGACGGTGCGATTCACCATGCGAGACGCCACAGCTGCCCGGCAGTTCGATGAGCTGGTTGCCCAGACGGCAGTCGGAATCCGCACGGAACCTGGCACGCTGGTCTACGTCGTACACACACCGGTCAGCGAACCGTTGGTGCGCGTCTTCTACGAGCTTTACGCCGACCAGGACGCCTTCCAGGCCCACGAGGAGCAGGCCCATACCAAACGCTTCCTTGCCGCGCGCGGGCAGTTCCTGGCCAGCACTGAGGTGACTGTTCTCAACGAACTAGGGGATCTCAGCAAGCGCCCCGAGGCGGCGGGGTGATGAAGCCGACTGGGAAGAACGTGGCCCCACAGGACCGCGCATTTGGTCGGCGCGTTCAGAAGTACCGCAAGGAGCGGGGACGGACACAGGCCGCGCTAGCCGCCGCGCTCGGGAAGACCAGCAGCTGGATGTCGCAGGTTGAGCGAGGCGTTCAGCCCGTGCAGCGGGTCGATCTGCTCCAACAACTTGCCGATGAGTTGGGGGTATCTATGGGGCAGCTGCGTCCGGGCGCGCCTGCAGACCTGGGAAAGCAGTCACCGGCTCCGGCTTCGCTCTCACTGTCCAATGACCTTGACGAAACGCGGCGGCTGATCTCCGGCCATCCCGCCCTCCGCACCCTGCTGGTCAGTCCGGCCGGCATCATCAAAGGCAAGAGCGGGAAGGAACTGCGCGGCGACTTGGAGGCACTGCGCCGCGACGTCAACGACCTTTGGGAACTCACGCACGCGGGACAACTGGCACAGGTCAGCGCCTTGACGGTCGAGCTGCTGCCTGAGCTGGAGCGGGCAGCTCGGATGGCCGGTGAACAGCAGCACTCGGAGTTGTACCTGCTGCTTTCCCGCACCTACCAGGCCCTGTCTGCGGCCTTCGTTCGGCAAGACGAAGCCGACGCGGCGTGGGTCGCCGCCGACCGTGCTGTCTTCGCCGCAGAACGTTCCGGTGACCCGCTGCATGTCAGCGCAAGCATCTTCCGCATGGTGCAGGCTTTCGTGCGGCTACGCAGCCTCGGCCAAGCCGAACACGCCGCCCGCACGGCCATCGACGCCTTGGAGGAACAGGGCAGCAGCTCACCGCCGACCCTGTCCGTCCTCGGCTCCCTGCATCTAGGACTCGCCCTTGTTCACTCACGCGCCAGCGCCCGGTCCAAGGCCAATGAAGAGATTGCCAGGGCTCGCGAAATCGCTGCGCAACTGGGCGAAAACAGGAACGACTTCAACTTGGAGTTCGGCCCGGTCAACGTCGAGATCCAGGCAGTGAGTACCGCCGTCGAGCTCGGCGACGCCGGGGTAGCCCTGGACATCGGTCTCACCATCAACGCTGACGACCTCTCCTCAGAGCGTCAGGGGAGGTTGCTGATGGACCTGGGACGAGCCCACGCGCAGAGGCGACATGGGAGCGAAGCCCTCGACTGTCTGCTGCGCGCAGAGGCGATCGCACCAGAGATCGTCCAGACCCACAAGGCCGCCCGCGCGACCATTCATGAGCTGGTTCTCGTTGCTGGCACGAATGCGCCGCGAGAACTGCTTGAACTGGCCGAACGAGCAGATGCCCTTGACTAACCGAACTCCCTGACGGCAACACGGGCGCCCCCTGACATCTCTAACGCCCAGTCGGAGGAGTAGCGTGTCCCCGACGTTGATCAAAAAGAAGAGTGGCCCCGTCGACCGGCCTGACAAGCCGGGAGGGGCCACAGTGGCCGCCGGATCTTGTGATGGGGATCCGAAGGCCTGCCGAACACCCTTATAGCCATACGAGGATGATCGACATGGACCAGGGTACCGCTCCCCTCCCGCAGACACACCGCACCCCGCCGTGGTGCCAGCAGCCGCATAGGCGTCGCTGGCTCTTCGGCGGGGTGTTCGTGCTCTCTGAGGCCGCCTCGACACACACCTCTGGTGTGGAGGGGGTTGGGATGATCTAGCTCTGGGGCGGCTGGGCCGCCGGGGCGCTCAGCTCAGGTGATATGGCAGTCACCTCAGCTCAGCGCCCCTCATGACACCGGAGGGTCTGGCAGGACCCCCCGAAGGGATCGTTCGCCGGTTGGCAGACCAGGCGAACAGTTCAATTTTCAGGTTCTCCAGAACCAGAAGCACCGTTAGGGGCTTCGTCGTGCCGTCAGGCGGAAGCCCGCGACAGGAGCATTGTGCATGACTGCACGAGGGCACGCCAGTTTTGGCATGCCTGCGTATCACTGATCGAGCCAATTACCTGGCGAAACCACCCCTCGCCTGAGACTGAGATCACAACCCTCCGTGTCGCCGAGGGGGCGATATTCGCCCTATCGGGCGGTATGAACACATTCACCCTGGTATCTGTTTCGCAAGGTCCAGGCAGGGAGGACTGGTGAGTGCCGCGGCGGCGGAAGCTGCTGTGATGCCGGAAGTCGCCACCAGCTCTGTCATCGAAACCGGGCCGGTGCGTCGACAGCGGGTTCGGGTGCCGATGCGTCTGGTGATGTCGCCGTACTACCAGGACGTGGCGCTGTCGGTGTACGTGAAGGTGAAGGCGCTGGCAGCGCGTCCGGAGGGATGTCAGGCGAAGTCGGTGACGATCGCCTCCTACCTGGGGCTGTCGCCGGCGTCGGTGGAGCGTGGGATGACGCAGCTACGCCGCCCGGACCCGGATGGTGTAGTGGAGCTCTTCTCGGAGCGTCGGACACTGCCGAGCGGCCGTGGACGGTCTGCTCTGCGCACGGTGCGGCCGATGAGCCGTACGGAGGCATTCGTGTGGGTGCCGGTGGCTGCCGCGGAGGACCTGACGTCCCGGCAGCTGCGCGCATACGCGCTGATCGCGTATGCGCAGGCGCGGGGGATCGCGCTGACGCAGGCGGAGCTGGCGGCCGGTCTGCGGCACCACTCGGGGAAGAAGGCGGGTGAGCCGCTGTCGGTAACGGCGGCCTCGGCGGTCGTGGACGAGGTGGAGGCCGCGCGCTGGGTGACGGTGCAGCGGCGTGCGGGGACGCAGGGACGCAATCGGTACATCGCGCACGACATGGCGCCCGAGGCTCGGCCGGATGGTGTCGGCGAGGGGGCCGGCGGGGTGCTTGAGGCGGCTGTGGAAAAAGAGGCACAAGGGGCGGGCTGTTCCCAAGTTGGTGAGGGATCGGGTTCGCCGGTTGGTGAGGGGTCCCTCGCGAATGAGGAATCACCTAGGACTGACTCACCCGATGACGCGCGCGCACTCGTCTCACCCGCCATAGGCGATGTACCGGTAGGGGACGCTGGGCCTGTGGAAAACCCGGCTGATGCCGCCGCGCCGGCTGAAGGCTGTGGTGGTCTCGCGCTTCGCGCGGGTGGAAACAACCACCCCGCCCCCTCAAAACTCGAACGCCGCAGCAGGGGCCGGGGGTCTGCACGGCCGTCGTACAACGGTCCGCAGTTGGCCATGAGCTCGCACATTTACGCTGTGCTGGAGCCGGTGCACCTCCTGCTGGAGCGCGTGCACAACGACTTCATCGTCCGGAAAATCGCCCGGGAGGTGGGCCGCCAGCTCCGCGGCGGTACGGCCGCCGAACGCCTCCATCACCGGCTGACCACCCGGTTCGCCAAGGTAATGCTCGCCGACATCCGCGACCCGGGACGATGGCTGCTCGGAGTGGCCTTGCCACGCTGGGGCTGCGGCCACCACGACTGCGAAGCCGGGGTCCTCTGGACGACCGGCAGGAAGTGCGAGGTGTGCACCGAAATCGTCCAGGAGAAGTACACCGCCCGGCAGCGTACCCAGCGCATCGCCCAGGGGCTATGTCCCGCCCACGGCACCCGCCCCGGCCCAGCGGGGCGTTGCGCTGACTGCGAGCTGGACGACGCGATCCGCACCCCCGCCCGCGTACCGGTGCAGCACAAGTTGGAAGGTCCACCGCGCGGCTGCTGTAGCGACTGTGGCGCCCGGATCTTCATGACCGGCCGCGCCCTCGCTGACGGGCTGTGCAAGCCCTGCCGCGAGGAATCTTCCGTGATGGCCGTCTTCACATCGGCAGCTCGCGCCGCGCCGGCTCAGCAGGAGACCTGTTCCGGTCGGGACGGAGATGCGCGATGCGACCGTGAAGCCCTGCCAACCCGCAGCGTCTGTGCCCGTCACCGCGTCCAGGAGCTGGCCGGGAGTGCGTGACCGCAGGGTGTCAGACCTGCTCGCTACCGTTCGGGCGGGCGTTCTGTCTGGTTGCCGCAGCGAGGACAGACAAGCCAACTTGATCAGGGGGTCCCATGCAAGCTCAGGTCTACGTGATCGGCACGCTCGCCTCGTCTGTTGTCAAGATCGGCGTTTCGAATCACCCGGAGCGGCGGCTGCGGCAAATCCAGGCTATGAGCCCGTTACGGCTGAGGTTTTTGGGACGTGCTCGGGCGGCTACCCGCTTGCGGCCCGTCTTCATGCGCATTTGGGGGCCTACCGTACCCACAGGAATGGTTCGATCCAGCTGGCCCGGCTGCGGGCGGCGACCCGTACGACGCCTGAGCCGGCGGCCCATGAACCGGTCTGCGCAGAGTGCAGAGGAGACGTTCGGAGGCTCACCCCGGACGGGCTGTGCCTGGGCTGCGAGAGGTGCGGTTCAACCGTGAAGTGCGCGCTCGGGGGCGAGTTGAGGCATGAGAGCCGAGCCGGTGGTGCACCGGGCCGTGCACTGCCTGGCCGCCAGCGACCCGGCAAGGGCAAGACCGGGGTTCACGACGAATGGCGCTGCACGACGATATCCGGGAGATCCAGGGGCGGTAGCTGCTTCAAGGCCCGGCGATCACGTCGCTGCTTGCGGGCAGCGCGCCGTTGCTGCCGCCGCACTGCGATCGCGCGAGTGATCAGGCGATGGCGTGCAGCTTTCCGCAGCCGTTGGTCTACGGCGGCGAACACGAGCGCCTCCGGAAGTGAATGCATATGGACAGTCCCGTTCTGCGGCCGCACAGTTGGGCCGCTGCTGCTGGCATTGATGCGTCGGTCCGCGAGCGTCAGGGACGCTGCGTGGTGTTGGCCGGTCGTTGCAGCGAGGGCCACCCTGCCGTGGATCGCCGCCCTGCCAGCTTGTGCGTACCAAGCGACTCGACCGGGTTGCACGGACGGGAAGGTCGCGCTCCACGGGAAACGAGTTGTCATCCCGTCCCGTGGAGAGGGATGGGCCCAAGCGGGCCTCAGCGGGCCGGTCCCGGACGACCGTGAGCGCACCGGAACACTCCGCGTCCCACAAGGCTTCGCGAGCGCCGGGTTACGCGAATACCAGCCAAGCCAGCCCGGTAGGAACCACACTATGAAGTCGACGCCAAACGGAAAGTAGGGACAGGTGCTTTGACGTCACGCATTCCCCGCACACTGCTCCCCTCGGCCCGGCTCGACGGTGACAAGACCTCCGGGCCCGTCGATGAGCTGACCGAGGCCGCTGCCGCGGACAACGACGCCGCCCTCCTCCCGCCGGGCGCCGGGGTCGGCGCCTACCTCGACACGATCACTGGCCACGTCTCGGTCGACGGAGTCCTCGAACAGGCCCGCCGCGACGGCGTCGACCTGGAGGAGCTGGAGCAGGCAGCTGCCGACCGTCTCGGGGCGGCGGCACGGAGGCTCAACGGACCTGGGGGCCAAAGCCAGGCCGATCGGGAGCGCGCCGCCGCCCTGAACCTCCTGATCGACAAGATCGGTGCCCTTCAGCCCCACAACGAGAACGAGGACCAGCTCGTCCACTACATCACCCTGTTGGTCGAAGCCGCACGAGACGGGGATGAGGAACTGATCGATGCGATCGGCGCGATCCTGGCGAAGACACGGGACGTCCCGCGCGCCCTCGGCGCGCTGCTGGCCAACATCCACCGCACCTGCCCCGACGACACCCGCCGTCCGGACGGTCGCCCCGACATGCTCGCCCTGTCCGGCACCCACGAGCGCAAGCCCTTCGTGCAGCGCGCCGGCAACAGCGAGCGGGACGCCCAGGAGCTGTGGGAGACCCGGCGGGCGGCCTCGCAGCTCCTGGACGCGGCGCTCACCGGGCTGAAGGACCGCGGCCACCAAGACGGAACGCTGGCCGTACTCCGCAAGGGGCTCGCCGCGGCCCCGGAACTGGCCACTCCAGCGGTGCGGATAGCCGCTGAGGACCCCCAGGCCGCCGCCGCCTCGTGGCTCGGTGAGGTGCGGACCGAGGACGCGATGGTGCCGTACTCGGACTGGTTCGGAGACTGGTCCGATTTCTGGGGAAACTACGCCTGGCAGCCGCTGCGCGGAGGAGATCACCGGGCGGTTTCGGACTGTCGTGCGGTCGTGGAGCGGCTGCGGGAGATGGCGAAAGGCCGCGGCAGCGCCTAACCCCCGGCCGCCAGCGCCCAGGGGTCACACGTTCGTCCGCCAGCACCATGCTCGACGTCGTCCTCGACGCCCGGTGCCCGCGTAGCCCAGAGATTTCGAACCGATACCACAACCCCGTTGAACCATGCTGGCTGGGCACGGGAACGTGGCCGCAGGCGAGGTTCTGCGCGCCAACTGGTGCTGAGGCGAAGGTCGGCCGCGGGTCCGCCGTGTACACCAGTCTCCGGTGCTACTGAGGGGTCGAATTCCCTGCAGGAACCTTGGGCCCTGCCCCGGGCCACGTGCGGGCGTCACACCGCGCTGGAGTGCATCGCCTCGCCGCGCTCCTTCGTCCAGCTGCGCAGCTCCTCCAAGCCGTTTCGGCGTCTCCTGCGACAGGGTGACGACCGCCAGACCACTTGCTCGCCTCTCGGGATCAGAGGCTGGTTCGAGTCATGCTTCGGCCTTCGTGAGGTGCTCGGTAGATGGTGAGTGTGGCGGACTCGCTTGCGCAATTCTGGCGTGCGGCTTCAGCGAAGACCGCAGCGGTCCATCCGATGAGTTCCGCTGACCATTCAACCAAGGCACACGTTCCGGCGGCGCTCTGTTCTCCTGCGGCTAGACGGTGGGGCGCTGGGTCGGGAATGAATTCCGCAACCTCTTGCTGCAGCTCCAGTAGCCATGGAGTGATATCGGACTGATCAGAGGAGTCGGACATGGCGAGGCGATAGACCACGGGCACCTTCTCGGTGCTGCTGGGTCGTTCATACCACTGCGCTGTGGCCAATAGTGATGCGACGGCGTGCTGGCGGGGGAAACTGCTGCTCTCGGGCTTGCGCATGGCGTGCAGGGGAAGTGTGATGTCGGCGCCATCGAGGCACACTTTCCCGAGTCGATGGGTTGCATCGAATGCACATGCCATAAACGGAATTATCGAAAGGGGCTCATGTGTCGGCAACCGGTGACCGAGTGACACCTCGTAGGAAGCAATGATGCCTTCTTCCGGATCATCTTCTGCATCACTGGTGTCCCATAGTCGACCGCCGCCGCTGTCAGCAGTTGCAAGCCACCCCATCGTGGTGGCCCTGGTGTAGAAGGCGCCAGCTGCCTCCCAATCCGGGTCTCTGCCACCGGTGCGACGACCGTGCAAAGCGATCCTCATGTTGTGCGTGGCGCTGTCCATGGGCACAGACCTAACTTACCGCCTGCAGGGAATTTTAGTCGAGTAGCCGTAGCCCTTCTTCGGCGTGTCGGGCATGCCAATCAAATCAACATCGACCATCCCGCGCCACACCGTGTTGCGGTGACTGTGGCACTTGAGGCGCACGTTGGTGCTTTTACTGCGACCAGACTTCAGGGCGCGTTTCTTGGGGTCGCCGCGGTTTTTCCACTTATTCTGAATTTTCACCTGCAGTTGCAGTGTGACGACAGCCTTGACTCCCCTGGGACAGTCGACGTTCATCCACCATCCGTGGCCGGATACCGCGTTTTCTCTATCTTTGTAGTGGGCCTTGTCGGCCGCCTGGTAGAACTTGCAGTGGCGGTGAAGGGATCGAGATGCGAGTGCTGGAGAGGTGCTCGCGGCGGCAGGCACCATTCCGCCGATCAGGGTCGCTGAAGCTGCGGCGGCTGTGAGGGTGAAAACTCGTGAAAAGTGAGACACGGGTGATCTCCGTTCACTGTTGTTCACGATTGCGCTGACGGCGCAACTCGCAAGCGCGACGGCAGTATGCCAGCGAAATGCCGTCGCGGGGTATCCCTCTCATGGGTGAAAACCGGAGTTAGGGTCGTGACGTGTGGGACTTCTGAGCGGTCGAATTGATGCCGCGCAGGCTGACGGTTGGGCATGGCGTGCGATACCGCGTGCACAAGCGATGTACCAGGAATCGAAAATGCTGGGCGTCGCCCGAACGGCGGTGAAATCGACGGCGTCCTCGTCCTGGCGCACTCCGAGAAGCAGGACGCCGCCGCGATATGGAAGAAGACGTTCGGCAACGACCCGCTGATGAGGTTCGTCGGCCGCCGCCAAGGCGGGTCTGGCGAGCTGGTCGTGGGACTGCTGCCCAAGTGGCGGTGGCACCCACGAGTTCGTCGCCTGGCTCGCGCAGTGCTGAGCCCGTCGTTACAGCGCGAGAGCGTGTGTCGGCTGAGCTGCCCGGTTCTCGCGTTCTTCCCCTGTGCGCGGACACAAACTGCGCGCCTGGCCTTCGCGGCCCGGCGCGAGGGGCACTGCCGACCTCCGGCGACGCATCTGCACCAAGGCGACCGCGACTGGCCGCAGGACAGCATGCCGCTCGGTGCTCCGACGAACCTGCGGCCACCGCTTCCGGCGTCTGCTGCTCGTGGGTGGATCGGCAGGCGGCAGCAGGCCGCCGCATCCGGTCAGGTCGGCGACGCCTAGATGGTCCTGCCCCGCTGTGCATCGGGGAACGGCGCGTCGTTTGCACCTACATGTTTTGGGCGTCGATCGCGCGGTGCAGGGCGCGCATCTGGTCACTGGGGATGCCGATGGTGACAGAGGCTGCCGGTTCCGGTGAGTTCGTCTCCACGGCGCCTTCAGGGGAGACCAGGATCCACAGGCCCGGTTCATCGGGGCCGTATCCATGCTTGGCGAACTTGTCCTCTACTTGTGGGGGCAGGTAGTCGAAGTCCGGTCCGACCTGTACGCCCGCTGTCCCGTGGTAGTCGGTGACCAGGTCATAGACAACCGTGCAGTCCTTGGGCCAGAACTTGCCGTCGCGGATCTCATAGACCTTCACGCGGTCCTCTCCGAGGGAGTTGGTGAGGGACTTCCAGGAGATCCCGGATGGCCGGTATCGGCCGATCAAGTTCTCGTGATGGCCCCGGCGGATATTGTCGCCCAGGGCAGTCTCCACGGCTTCCACTTGGTCGAGGAGCACGCGTCGGCGCATGGCGTCGGCGTTGATCTGCTCCGTTCTGGACAGCTCGGTGGTGCGGTTTGCTTCCTGGTATTCCTGGTGGTCGCGCAGGATTCGGGCAGCTCGGGCACTGGCTTCGGCCAAGCCCTCGTCGTCCAGGTCGAGGTCGCAGGGTTCAAGCCCAGCGGTGTCGCCAAGCACCCACACCAGGGCGTAGCTGCCCTCTTGCTCGATGACACAGATGCGATCCTGTTCATCGGGAGAGACCCAGTTGTAGCCCTCTTTCAAGATCAGATTCTTGATGCCGACGGCGTTGAGGAGGTTCCGGGCTGCGTCGGCACGGGTCTCCTTCCAGCTGATGGCGTTGGGGTAGCCATCGTTCGCGTGCGTCCACAGGCCGCCCACTTCGACCAGGAAATGCGTCTCCCCGTCGTCGGAGATTGCCATGTGACGCTCGTAGTCGTCGGGTACGCTGCCGCCGTCATCGTCCATCGCGGCCTCGAAGATGCTGATTTCGACGGCCTGTACCAGGGGCGCTGCCGTGGCGCTGCCGACACGTTCGGCGATGCGGTTGGCCTCGTACAGGGCGGATTGAAGGGCGGACTCGTAGCTGGTGTGAGAGTCCCAGCCGGGGGTGCCGTTGTGGCGCCACACGGTCAGGACCAGATCATGGTCGTAGCCGTCGCTCGTGGATCCGACTCCGCATACGGTGACGGAGTCGTCGGTGTCGTCGAGGCGTTCATGCACGTCGTGGCAATCCGGGGAATCAGGATCGACCACCAGCTCGATGGTGTCTGCGATGTCCCGGGCCATTGCGGCGTTGGCCTCCTCTGACGTGTCGTAGAGGACGAGATTCTCGCCGCAACTGAAGTGCAACCATCGATCGCCGACGGGGACGACGGCGACGTTGAGGTCCCGCGTCTGCGTGGCGAGATTGCCAAGGCAGGCGTGGGAGTCGGCAATAGCGGTGATGTCCTCGACCTCGGACAGGTCCAGTCCCAACTCCCGAAGGTCGTCCTCGGTCACGGACGTGCCAGCCATGAAGCCCCCTGTGTTTCTTGTGTAGGAATTTCCTACACAAGAAACCGTAGCTACAAGAGGTCTCTCTGACAACTCCTGTGTTGGAGATTCCTACACGAGGAGCAGCTCCGGTCTGTCGGGCTTCACATCACGCCCGCAGGGTCAGCGTCACCGCCCGCCCCTTCGCGGCCCGCTCTCCAGCCACCCAGTATCGGACGGGCGCCGAGAGCATCGCCTGGTGGCCTCGGTGAGCTGGTAGTCGGCGGTGGTCCACACCTGCTCGCCCCGGGGGCGGTGCGCGGGCGCCGCGCCGCCGGTGGGGACCAGCGGTGCGGCGGGGGCTCGGGGACGGCCGGGAGCAGGGCCCGGGTGGTGTCGTCGCTCATGTACCTCTCTCTCGGGTGGGAGGGAAGGGGGGAACCCGGCTGCCGGGCCGGGGCAGGAGCCCGCCGGGCCGTTTGCCGCCCCGGCGGCGCGGTCAGTGCTCGTTGCGCTGCAGGTAGTTCTGGGCGAGCTGGCACAGTTCGAAGATCGGGCTCGCGCGGTCCTCGCCGCGGTGCCGAGTGCCGTCGCGCATCACTGGCCATCGAGCCCGAGCTGTCGCAAGGCGCCGTCCGGATCGGCTCGGACGGCGTCAGCCGCGATCCGCATCCCTGCCTGGTCCAGCGCGTGGTACAGGCCATGCTCTCCGCTGATGAACGTGGCGCTGATCAGGTTGTCGCGGGGCGCCAGACGGTACCCAGGAGCTAGCGGGTCACCGTCGACGGGCCGCTCGACCAGCCACAGTCGCCAGACGATGCCGTTCGAGCCCTCGGCCTCGTAAGTCCCACTGCCGTACCCGCCGATAATGTCCCATTGCGGCAGGGGGCCGTGTGCGTGGCTCACGGGTCCTCCTCTTCCCTCCGCGCCCGCACGTCGCGACGAGCGGACTGAACTCTTGGTGCGGTTCTGAAGAACCTACCAACGTCTTTTGTGCCGTCCGGCTCGATCCGATCGTCCGGACGCACGTCCACGACCAGGCCGCCGCCGTCATTGAGCCGGGCAATGAAGTCCGGGACGTGTCCCCGAGGGCCTCGTCGGCCGGGCCAGAACAGCCGGAACGGCTGACCGGCCAGATCCGTGACCTGCGGATCGAAGTCCATCATCATCGCGTGGTGCCGTTCCAGGTGTGACTCGCATGACAACTGCCCGGCCGTCGTAGCCACCCAGTAGTCACGCGTCACGGACATCTGCCCTCGATAGGACTTGATCGTACGCACCGGCGACAACCGCTCGAACCTCAACGTCCAGCAGACCGACAACGGCTCGCGACGGCGTACGCAATCGTCATCGACGTACCCCACCTCGAACGCGGCCTGCCCCAGCCTTCCGACATCCACCACCCAGCCTCCGGATCGATCACGCAGAACTGATCCGAGCAAAACCCGCCGGCAGGCACCGGCCGCCAGCAATACGGGCTCAAACCGCCCGAGAGAGCGAAGACCACGTGAGAAAAGCGAAGATCAGCGACAACACGACCTGAGACGCACCTACCCGACGGAGAACATCACATGAGACCGCTGGCGTACCCCAACGCGGCAACGACAACGTTCGCCGAGACCAGCAGCGAATCCAACAAGCTCACCTGAGACAGCGAGAACATCCGGCGAGACGGGACATCGACCTACGACGCGACCAAACCTCCTAGTTTCTCCCCCTGCTGAACCTCTTAGTGAAAGGGACCTCAGCTGTTCCCGTTCGGGGCACGATCACGGTGACCGTTCCCCGAACACTTTTCCAGCGTTCCCATTCAGGTCTGGCACCCTTTGACCTGCTGATACGGAGTTCAGAAGCAGGTACTATGCGGGGCTCCAGGTCGTTGCGTGTGCGACCGTGCGCGAGAAGAACGTCAGTTCCTCGACTGGTCTGCGATCCCGACCTGCCTGCGGCGAGCGATGAACACGGCCTGGCCGGATGGGTCGCCGCACACATCGACTGGACACCCCGCCTGCTGGCAGGGCCTGACGCGCCGCCCTCACGCACGGCGCCGGTGACCTTCTTGCTATCTACCTCGCACCGTGAACGTCGCCCCTCGCCAGGGCGCGGGCACCCGTTCGCCTGGTCTCTACGTCACCGACTGGGCCATGTATCGCGGGTGGCGATCGCTCTTCAGAGTGCGGTGGACGTGAACTCGGAAAGGGAATGACTACCCTGTGGCGCGAGGATGTCCTGCGTTGCAGGTAGGAAGTACACGCGACGTACGCCTGGTGGCTGATCCTCATCGGCGTATGCGAGGAGTAGGCGAGTAGACCTGGTGAGAGACGAAGTACACCGTGAGGATCGGGCCATAGGCCCGATAGGCCGCCGGCTGGCCAGGTGGCGTCGACGGCAGAACGTCGCTGCGTCCGCTTTTGCCGACCAGGTGGGTCTGAGTCGCCAGCAGCTTCTTGCCCTGGAGACTGGTGAGGATTGGGCCGATCGCCGCAGCCTGGTGGCAGCTCTTGCCCAAGCGATGCGGCTCGATCTCACCGAACTGACCGGTCAGCCCTACCGCCCTTCCGACAGGGAGCATCACGTTGTTCGTGCGGTCGCCTCCCACGTACGGCGTCACCTGATCCAGGTTTCCCTTGGCCAGGAGGGCTCGGCTGGAACGCTCGGTGACCTTGAAGCACGCACCGAAGCCGCTCTCACCGCTGAGGAAGCAGGTGACGAGTATGGGCTCGGGCTGGCGCTCCCGGGGCTGTTGGCGCTGGCCGATCAGACGGTCGCCGCCTCCGTGACCGGTCGAGAGCCGACTGCCCGACTGCGGGCACAGGTGTATGCGGTGGCCGCAGGTCTGCTGCGGCGGGTCGGTTATCGGGATCTGGTGTGGATGCTCCTGCACCAGGTGGGGCCGGAACGCGGTGTGCGTGCAGTCCTCATTGAAGAGATGCGGTTGCTCCTCGATCTAGGGTTTCCCGACCACGCCCTGAATCGGGCCAGGAGGGGCGAGGAGGGACACGGGAGCAACCCGGAGCTGCTGCTGGCCGCAGTCGCTCACGCGGTGGCCGGTCGGCGCGACCGAGCCGAGCAGCACATCGCCACTGCTGCCGCGCGGGCCCAGAATGACCGCCAGATGGCGGCGGCGGCCAGCGCAAGGGTTGTTATCGCGCTGGAAGTCGGCGCCGCAGATGAAGCGGCCGCTCACGCTGGTGCGGTGGACTTCCGCACGATGGTCGGTGCTGAGCACGTAGACGCCCGTGTTGTCGCCGCGACCGCCACGGCCCGCCAAGGGCGAATCAGTCAAGCCAGCGCACATCTGGTGGCCGCGCATTCCCTGTCGCCTCTGCGGGTACGGCTGAGCCCGGTCGCCCGCGAGCTCCTCAGCGTCCTGCCCGCCCGGGCCACAGCGGAGGATGCCGCAACTCTCCGGCGCATCGCCGCTCTCGCAGGTCTGCACTGACCTTCCAGCACTTCGCATAGCCAGTGTCATGGACCTGTAGTCGGTCCTACGCTGTTCCAACAGCGATGGAAATGAGGTCGGCGGTGGACGAGCAGCGTGCCGAGCGGATCGGTACACGGGTGCGAGACGCGCGCCAGCACGCGAGGTTGAGCGTGCGGCAGTTGGCAGAGTTCGCCGGAGTGTCGGCCGGCTTCATATCGATGGTCGAAAACGGTCAGCGGCTGCTCGACCGATCCAGCCACATCATTGCCATTGCCGGAGCAGTGGGGCTAACGCCCACCGAACTGTTGGGCCAGCCCTTCCTATCGAGCGGTTCGGGTACCTCTGCCGCTCATGAGACGATCCCAACCTTGCGTCTCGCGCTGATGGGCATGAGCCCCGCTGCGCCCCCGGGCCGACAGTCGCCTGCCGACGCGCTGGCGCCGTTGGCCACCCGGGTAGCCGAGACGAACCGGCTCTACCACGCGGCCGAGTACGGAGAGGTGGCGTCGCGTCTGCCCGGCTTGTTAGTCGATCTCCACGCGGCAGCCGATGCCCGGAGGGGAACGCAACGTCAGAAGGCCCTGAAACTACTGGCGGCCACCTACCACCCTGCCTGCACTCTGCTCCTGAAATACCTCGGGTACATCGATCTTGCTTTCATCGCCGTCACCCGAGCAGCCGAGGTCATCGCCGAGATCGATGATCCGGTGCACACGGCATTGTCCGGGTTCTGGCGTACCCACGTCCTGCTGGGCGCTGGCAGCCCCTCTCAGGCCTTGGCGCAGGCCACCGCCGCGGTCAACCTCTTGGAGCAGCACCTGATCACCCCCGCGGCTCACGCGCTGCTCGGGGAGCTGCACCTGATCTCGGCCACATCCATCACGGTGGACAAACTGCGTCCGGGCGAGGACCGGGCGGATGACGTCCATGCTCATCTGGCGGAGGCGGCGAGACTGGCGGAGCACACTGGGGAAACTCAGGACTGGCATCTCAACTTCGGTCCGACCAACGTCGGTATCCACCGGGTGAGCCTGAATTGCGATCTCGGCATGTACGAGGACGCCGTTCGCGCCCAGGACGGAGTGCATCCCGAGACCCTGGACAAAGCACCGGGCCGCCAAGCAGCTTTCCACGTGGACCTCGGCCGGTCCCTGGTCCGTCTGCGGGGCCGTGAATCCCAGGCCGTTGCCGAGCTGCTGACCGCCGAGAAGATCGCCCCGCAGCGGGTGCATGCCAACGCGCTTGTGCGTGATGCCGTCGGCGCTCTGGTCGATCGTCAGCTCCCGGCGGGCCAGGCGCGCCGTCTCCTCGCGCTGGCCGACCGGATGGCCCTACCTCTCTGACCAGCTGATACCCCGCGTAAGGAAGCTCCGCCGCCAGGTAGAGAATCGGCGCAGGCTGGTTCAGACGGCCGCGCGCACAGAACTTTCTTCCGCAGAGTTCACAGCGGTGAACACCAACGGGTGATTCTGGCCTTACAGTTCCCCTCCCTGGGCGTTGAGCCGTCCCGGGGAGAGAGGATCGTCATGCTCACTGACACTGAACGCTGCCATGATCTCCAAGTGCCATCCGTCGCTCGATTCGTTCCGCTGGCCCGGCACGCGGTGCGTAACGTGCTGAGGGAATGGGAGGCGGCCCCGGAATTCATCGACGTCGCTTTGCTGGTGGTCTCCGAGCTGGTGACCAACGTCGTGCGACACGCTGCCGTGCGATCGCCGGAGGCATCGATCTCCCTGCGAACCGAGAAGGGTGTGCTGGTGCTGGCCGTCTCGGACACGCACCCCTACGTCCCTGTCCCCCTTCAGGCTGCGGCTCCGCATCGCCAGGAGGGGGACGGAAGCCTCGGCCTGGGGCTGGGACTGCGCATCGTCCAGAACCTGGCGAATGGGTGTGGCGGGAGTCTCCACATGGTCAGGGACCAGGACACGGGCGTCAAAACGATCACCGCCCGACTGCCCATGACCGATGCATTGGGCGAGCACTCTACGTGTGTGGCGCGAGGTCATGCAGGAGGTGTTCAACAGCGCTGATCTTGGTGTGAGGGATGAATCGGGGGATGAGGTCGCTGATTTGTTGGATGCATCGTGACGCACCTAGGGGCTGAGCGAGCTGGACGGCTTGGCGGGCGGTAACAGCAGCTTGGTCCACGTCACCTTGGCTGAGCAGGTTGTCCGCCTGGTAGGCGTAGAAGATCGCTTTGGTTTTGGTGCGTCTCTCGGGAAGGAGGGCGATGCCTTGGGTGATCTGGTGGTCGGCCTGCCGCGGTTGGTCCAGGAGGCTGAGGCAACGGCCGGTGTCCACCGCAATGTCTGCGGGAATCATCCAGGCGCACCAGGGGGGTGGGTCAGCTGTGGCTGTGGTGAGGTGATGCTCGGCGGCGGCAAGGTCGCGGTAGCAGGCGCGGGCGTGGGGGGTGCCGAGCATGGCGTGGGCTCGGGCTCGGCGGAGGTGGAGCAGTGAGCGTGCAGTGGGGTCGGTGGCACGGGTGAGAGCGTTAGTGAGGCTGTCCACGGCGGTTGCGGGCTGGTCGAGCCAGACACTCTGGTACGCGATGTCTGCGATGATGCCGGCACCCAAATCGGTGGCTTTGGCCTGGTGGGCGGAGTGGAGAGCAGCGTTCCAGTAGGTGGTGGCGGCGGTGTGGTGTTGATGGTCGAATCGGTGCCACGCGATGGTCTGGGCGAGGGTTGCGGCGAGGGTGTAGAGGCGAACCTCATCCCTGTCGCTGTAGGTGGCGTTTTCCAGAAGGTCCACCACGTCCTGGTAGAAGCCGACGAGAATGTGGGCGATGTTCTGGCGCTGGGCGGTGGCCAAGCTGTTGAGTCGCTGAGCTGTTGACTCGATCCAATCAAGGACGTCGGGATCGACTGCGCGACTCCGTCCCGCCCGAACGATAGGGACCGGGCTCGTGGTGGCCCACTGATGGGCGCTGGCTGTCAGGGCCGCGGCTGTGTGGGACATGAAGGTACGACGGTCCAGATCCATGTCGATGGCCTCTCTCAGGACGGTGATGGTCAACCCGGTTCCCAGAGGTGACAGCGTCTCGTATCCGGGTAACCACAGCGGCCAGTCGTAGGCGCCTACGAGTCCTTCGGGCACGTCAAGGGCATCCCCGATCAGCATCTGTGACCGACCGTTGGGGCGGCCTCGCCACTGTTCCCACAAGGAAACCCGCTGTCGGGTGGCGCCGCAGGGGACTCGTCGGCGCTTGGCGTGGTACTTCATCTGAAGCGCCAGGCCTGCCTGCGATAAGTCCTTGAGTCTTCGGGCGTAGGTCAGCGGATGCCCAATCAGCTCGTCCACGTGGCTATCACAGCACGCTGGAGCAGCGCGATGCTGGGAATCCCCGCAAAGTGATGACAGAGAGATGACACCTAGGGACCGCTGGTGCTGGTGCTGATCTCGTCGTTGGGCTGTACTGCGGGCACGGCTGCGCCACCACAGCACCAGGCACCTACAGGTAGCGCACCCTTCTGCACTGCGTCTTGTAAGACAGGTTCAGGGAGCCGCCTCACACTCACGGGAAGACGTTCGCCTGCCATCCCCGCCGTGTCTGCCGCGAGCCCCATCGCGATCCGTAGGCCCCTTCACGAGCCCTGCCCACGAGTGGGGCCACGCGGTGGGATGTGGATCCGTCGGCGATGTATACCCGCCCTATAGCAGGGAGTTGCACGAATGAGAACCGATAACGAGCCGGGGCTCCTCGAGGCGCTCCTCATCTCCGCAGAGTCGCACTCGCGGCCTGGATCGGCCGGCCTTCACCTCATGGAGGGTCGGGTGTGGCTGTGGGAGCACGCGGAGGCCCAACGTCTGCGCAGCGCGGAGACGACGCGGCAGCCGGTGTCCTTGCTGAGCCACCGTCAGCCCAAGATCTCGCTGAACGACGCCTACCGGATCCAGTGGCACGGGGCGGCGCTTCGCGTTGCAGACGGTGCGCGCGTGGTCGGACACAAGGTGGGGCTCACCTCGGCGGCCATACAGGAGCAGTTCGGCATCGACCAGCCCGACTCCGGGCTCCTGCTTGACTACATGGCCGTTGCACAGGACCGCGAGTTGCGGATCGGCGACCTGGTGGCGCCGCGCGTCGAGGGTGAGCTCGCCTTCCGGCTGGGGGCGGACCTGTCCGGCGCCTGCGTGGGCGAGAAGGCGATCCGAGACGCGGTTGCGGACACGTTCCTCGCCCTGGAGGTCATCGACAGCCGGTACGGATTCGAGGGGTTGGCGCTCGCCGACAGCGTGGCGGACAACGCGGCCTGCGGGCGGTTCGTCCTCGGCGCGGCCGTGCCTGGGCTGGTGCCGGAGTTGGGCGGGGAGCATCTGACCCTCACGGTGGACGGTGCCGTGGCGGCCTCCGGGTTCGGCCGGGCGATCCTGGGCGACCCGATCCGCTCTGTGGCTTGGCTGGTGCACCGGCTGGCCTCCTTCGGAACGGGACTGCGGGCCGGTGACGTCGTGCTGGCCGGAGCCGTGCACGCCAGCCTCCCGCTGGGCGCCGGGCAGACCGTGGCGGTCGGCTCTCCCCGTCTTCCGCAGGCGGTGCTCCATGTCGCATAGCGCCATCGCCCCGCGCGCGTCCCACGATTCCACCACCGACCGTGTGACCGCCGCGCCCCGTCTGAAGGCGGCCGTGATCGGCGCTGGCATGCTCGGCCTCGATCTGGCCGAGCGCCTGAACGCCTCGCCCGTGCTGAGCTGCGAACTCGTGGCCAGTCGGCAGAGCAGCGCCAGCGCGCTGCGCCGCGCCGCCCAACTGGGCTGTGAAGTCTCTACCGAAGGCATCACGGCGGTGGTCCGTGCGGGCGTCGACGTGGTCTTCGACGCGAGTTCGGCCGAGGCGCACCCCGCCCACTGGGCCGCGCTCGCCTCGGCCGACGTGCTGCTGGTGGATCTCACGCCGAGCAGCGGCGGCAGCATGCTCACCCCGACGGTCAACGCCGTCCGGGCGGAGTCCGACCGTCATCTGAGCCTGGTGAGCTGCGGCGGGCAGGCCGTACTCCCGGTGCTGGACGCGGTGGCCAGGAACAGCACGCGGGTCGAGGACGTCGAGGTGGTCACCACCGTGGCCTCGGCCAGCGTGGGTCCTGCCACGCGGGACAACCTCGACGAGTACCTCGCCACCACCGGCTACGCGGTACAGCGGCTGACCGGCGCGACGCGGGCGAAGGTGATGGCCACCATCAGCCCGGCCCTGCCCGCACCGGCCTTCCGCGCGCAGATCACCGCGTGCGCGTACGGCATCCAGACCCGCGCGCTGAGCGACGCGGTCGAGGCCGCGGCCGTCGCCGTGCGCCAATACGCCCCCGGCTACCAGGTGAGTGCGCTGTCCGTAGTCGATGACCTGGTGCGGGCGACCGTCACGGTCACTGCCCGGGGAGGGCGGTTGCCGTCCTACGCCGGGAACGTGGAGATCATCAACGCCGCCGCCGTGACGCTGGCCGAGCGCTACGCGCGCTCCCGGGAGGTGGGACACCGTGGTTAGCAGCCACATCTCGCAGTTGACCGTCCACGATGCGACGCTCCGCGACGGGCAGCACGCGGTGCAGCACCAGCTCGACGTGCCGCAGTTGCGGGCGTACGCCCTGGCCGCGAGCGCGGCCGGTGTGCCGGTGGTCGAGGTCGGGCACGGCAACGGGCTCGGCGCGTCCTCACGCCAGATCGGGTACGCGCGTCTGGACGACGTCACGATGCTGGAGACCGTCCGCGAGGTGCTGACGGGCACCAGTCGGATGGGCGTGTTCATGGTCCCCGGCTGGGGAACCGGTGCGGACATCCGCCAGGCCGCCGCCTGCGGCGCGGACGTGGTGCGGATCGCCGCGCACTGCACCGAGGCCAATGTGTTGCGCCGCCATCTGGGTATCACGCGGGAGTTGGGCCTGGAGGCGCAGGCCGTGCTCCTGATGAGTCACATGACCGGTGCCGCGCGGCTCGCCGAGGAGTGCCGGCGGGCTGCGGAGTACGGGGCGCAGGCGGTAGGGATCATGGATTCGGCCGGGCACTACCTGCCCGCCGATGTGACCGAGCGCATCGGGGCCATCGTCGCCGCGGTGGACGTGCCGGTGATCTTCCACGGGCACAACAACCTGTCCATGGCCGTGGCGAACTCGATCGCCGCCGTCGAGGCCGGGGCCCGCGTCATCGACGCGTGCGCGCGCGGCTTCGGGGCGGGCGCGGGCAACACGTCCCTCGAGGTTCTCGTCGCCGTGCTGCACCGGTCGGGGCACGAGATCGGCATCGACCTGCCGGCGCTGCTGCGCGCGGCGGACGTCGCCCATGACCGGCTGATAGCCGGGCCGCCGGTCATCGACTCGGTGAGCCTGGCCTCGGGTCTGGCCGGGGTGTTCTCCGGTTTCAAGCCGCGCGTGCTGGCGGCCGCCGGGGCCGCGGGCGTTGACCCCCTGGAGGTCTTCGCCGAACTGGGACGGCGCCAGGTCGTGGCCGGGCAGGAGGACCTGATCGACGAGGTCGTCCGCGGCCTCAAGGTGGCGTCGTGACCGCGCTCGCCGCCAGCGGCGGGCAGCATCCCCCCGCTGCTGTGCTGTGCGGTCTGGGCACCGCGCAGGCGGAGCTCCGAGTCCCCAACGCGGCGATCTCCGCGCGCTTGGGCGTGGCCGACGACTGGATTCTCACCCGGACCGGGATCGTCGAGAGGCGGCGCGCGAGCGCGGGCACCTCGACGGCCGATCTCGCCGTCCGGGCGGCCGCGGCCGCGCTGAAGTCCTCGGGGACCGAAACCGTCGACGTGGTGATCCTGGCGACCGCGACCCCCGACCACCGGATGCCGGGCACGGCGCCGGAAGTGGCCGCGCGCCTGGGCCTGCACGGGATCGCCGCCTTCGACATCGCTGCCGCGTGCACCGGCCTGTCCTACGCCCTCCAGGTCGCGAGGGGATTCGTCGCCGACGGCGCGGCGCAGCGGGCGCTGGTCATCACGGTCGATCGGTTGTCGCACCTGACCGACCCGGACGACCGCACGACGGCCGCGCTGTTCGGGGACGGAGCCGCCGCGCTCGTGGTGCGCCGCGGGCAGGTGGGTGAGCCGGGCGCGGTGGGACCGGTGATTCTGGGCGCCGACGGTCGGCACGCGGACGCCCTGGTCGTTCCGCACGGACAGTTCATGCGCATGCGCGGCCGGGAGGTGTTCCAGCACGCGGTCACCCGCATGTCTCAGGCCGCCGAACAGGCCGCGGCTGCGGCCGGGTGGAGCCTCGGCGACGTCGACCGGTTCGTGCCCCACCAGGCCAACTCCCGTATCACCGAGGCCGTCGGCCGCCGGCTCCACTTCGACGGGGGGCGTGTGCTGGGGGACATCGCCCACCTGGGCAACACCAGCGCCGCGTCGATCCTCTTCGCCCTCGCCCACGCGGCGTGCGACGGCGCGCTGCGCCCCGGGCACCGGGTCCTGCTGGCCGCGTTCGGTGCGGGCCTGACCTGGGGCGCCACCACCCTCACCTGGCCGGACGTGCCCTGCGTGGCCGACCGGCCGGACCCTTCACACCGATTGGAGGCAGCCCGGTGAACCCGATGCTGAAAGACATCCTGACCGGCCATCTGCAGGTGGGCGAGCAGTCTTTGCGCCCGGAGGCGAGCCTGGAGGACGCCGGTCTCGACTCGCTGGCGATCGCCGAGCTGGACCTGCTGCTGGCCGAGCACGGCGTCACCATCGGCGAGGACCGGCTCGCATCGGTCACGACCGTGGGCGCCCTCGACCAGCTGGTCGACAAGCACCTCGCCGGTAGGTGACGGCCATGACCACGCCCCGTACCGGCCCCGGCGGAACCTGGCTGATCACGCCGCCCTCGGACGGCCGGCTGGAAGCGGCGCTGCGCGCGGAGCCCGACGTCGCCCTGCTGGACCTGGAGGACTCCGTCCCGCCGTATGGCAAGGACACCGCCCGTACGGCGGCCGTGGCCCATCTCGGCGCCGCACCGGTGCACGGCGCGACGGTGCTCGGGCTGCGCGTGAATGCGCCGGGCACCGTACACGGGCTGAAGGACCTGGTGGCGGTTGCCGACGCTGGTCTGCACGACGTCGTCCTGCTTGTGCCGAAGGTGGAGTCCGCCCGCGAGTTGGAGCTGGTGGCCCAGGTCCTGAAGGAGACGGCGACGGGCGTGCGTGTCTGCGCCTTGATCGAGACGCCCCGTGCGCTGCTTCGCCTCGACGACATCTTCGCCTCGCCGGTGCTGGGCGGTGTCGTCTTCGGGGCGGCCGACTACGCGGCCGCCAGCGGGTGCCGCCGCACCAGCAGTGCCCTGTGGTGGGCACGCTCGTCCATCGCCGCGGCGGCCGCCGCCCACGGCATCCCGTCGATCGACTCGCCGTACTTCGACCTCGGGAACCCGGAGGGCCTGCGGCGCGACGCGCAGGAGGCCCGAGATCTGGGGTTCACCGGCAAAGGCGCCGTGCACCCCGACCAACTCCCCCTCATCCGGGCGGCGTTCTGCCCCACCGACGAAGAGGTGGCGCAGGCCCAGGCGGTCGTGAGCGCCGCTGGCCGGTCCGGCGGCCAGCTGGTCCGGTCCGGCGGCCAGATGGTGGGACCTCCGCTCGTCGTAGCGGCCCGCGCCGTGCTCGACCGGGCCGGGAGCCGTACCGAACCCAGCCACGGAGGCATCCAGTGAAAGAGACGACCATGGTGCAGGGCTACCGGGCCGTCGGCGAGGGCCGGCTGCGTGAGGTGGTCGGCCGCGGCTTGGAGGAGTTCGGCGCCCTCGTCGGCCAGACCATCGAGCACCGTCCGGCCCGGACCGTCACGGACACCGATCACGCCATGACCTTGGCGCTGACCGGCAACGTGGCCCCCGTCCACTCCGACGTGCAGTTCTGCGAACGGACGGGCAGGGAGCGGCCCTTGGTGTGCGGAGTCGTCACGCTGGGCCTGGTCATCGGCGTGAGCGTCCGCTCCACCAGCGGCCTGACCACCGCCAACCTTGCCTTGGACGACGTGCGCTTCGAACAGCCCGTGCATGTCGGAGACACCCTGCGCGCCGAGACCGAGATCCTCTCGGCCCGTCCCTCGGCGAGCCGCCCTGACCAGGGCGTCGTCACGGTCCGCACCACCGCCTTCAACCAGTTCGACCAGCGCGTCATCACCCTCAGCCGTGCCTTCCTCGTCCCCGCCGACGCGACGGCGGTCCGTACCGCCACCGCCTACTGAAGAAGGGAGTACCGATGCCGGGCAGCACACCGATGGTCGTCGTCGAAGCCGACGACGCGCTGTGGCAGGAGTATCAGGACCTGACGCTGCGCAGCTACGGGCACCGGGTGGAGGACGTCGCCCGGCTGCGCGAGCACGCGGACGCCCGGGTGGCCGTGCGCGACGGCCGCGTCATCGGCGGCGGCCTGGCTCTCGCGGTCCCCCTGTTCTTCGGCGGCAGGCCGGTCCCGGGCGCCTGCCTGGCGGGCGGCTGCATCGCCCCCGAAGCCCGGGGCAGCCGGTTGTGGTCGACGCTGCTCGAGGAGAGGCTGCGGCCTCTGAAGGAGCAGGATGCCGTCCTGGCGACGGCATGGACCGCCTCCACCGGGTACGGGCACCGCATGGGCTGGGCCGCGCCGAGTCAGGTCTACTCTTGGACGGTTCCCACCGAGGAGCTGCGCGGCATCACCGACGGCTGCGGCTTCGACATCGTCCACGGCGCCGACGACCGGGACCGGGAGCGGCAGCAGAAGCTCGCCGGGGACTGGAACGGGCCGTGGCAGCGGCCCTCCTGGTGGCCGGAGTGGCAGCAGGCCGAACACCCCGGCATGACGCACTACCGCTTCGCCCTGCCCGGCCGGGCCTCGGACGGGCTGCTCGCGATCGCCTTCGACCTGGACCGCGCCGACGGCCGCCGCCTGGTCGTCCATGACTTCTGGGCGGCGACCGGCGAGGCGGCCACGGCCATGCTCGGCTTCCTCGGACGCCACCACAGCCGCATTCCGACCGTCATGTTCCAGCGCACCGCCCTGCCGCCCGGCCCGCTGCTGCAGAACCATCTGCGCCGCGCCGGGGCGGCCGCCGCCACCTCCTGGCACCCCTGGATGCTGCGCATCCTCGACCCCGCCGAGGCAGTGCGCCGCCGCGGCTGGCCCGAGGACATCGACCTCACCCTCCCGCTCACCCTGCGCGCCGATGACGACAGCCCGTCTGCGCCCCTGCTCCTGCGCATCACGTCCGGCGCCGGAGACCTGACGCACTACCCCGGCGAGCGGCACGAGCTCGCTCTCACTCCCCGCCAGTTCGCCCACTGGTACGCGGGTGGCTACCGCACACCGGCCGCAGCTCTCCTCGACGGCGTTCACGGCGAGCCCCGCGCGGTGGGGGAGCTCGTACGCGCCACGGCCGACCGCGAACCGTGGATGCCTGAGTACTTCTGACCGTTGTGTACTGCCCAGACCGCCCCGCCGCACACAGGGGCCGGAGCCGGCCCCGCCGATCCCGCCCCGGAGCACTCGCGGCACCCTCAATTTCCCCCAACATGGAGGCTCGATGACCGGCAGTCGTCCCAGAACGCCGAACGCGGCGCTCGCTGTGCTCCTTAACGGGCACGGGATGAGTCACAAGGGTCTCGCCTTCCGTGTCAACCAGCTGGCCGAGCGGGATGGAATCACCACGGCGTACAAGCACAGCAGTGTCGCTCGGTGGCTCGCCGGAGCAACACCCAAGGGCCCCGTGCCCCAGTACATCGCCACCGCGTTGACCGAACGGATCGGTAGAACGGTCACGGTGGAGGAGATCGGCATGGGAGTAGCCCCCGACGCGGCACCGCGCGGCTGGGACTTCCCTCGCGACCGCGAGGAAGCCATCAAGGGCGCACGCGCCCACTGGAGCGCCGCCGACGGGCCGGGCGGCGCGTTCGCCGCGGCTGGCTACGTGCTGCCCGTCACTCGATGGCTCGCCGTGCCCGCCGACTCCGCGGACGCAGCGGACTCTGCCGAGAAGAACAGCAGTGACGCCGAACGGCTGATTGGCGCGGAGGATCTTAAGGAGCTCCAGGACGCGGCCGAGCAAGCCCGCCTCTGGGACGCTCAATTCGGAGGCGGCAACTGGTGGATCAGCTCAGTCCGGCGTTGCCTGAACGAACGCGCCCTGCCGCTACTCGAAGTCCGACACTGCGAGGCCATTGCGCGCGAGCTGTTCTCCATCACCTCGGAACTGTCCCGCGTCGCTGCCTGGGCGGCGTTCGACAGCGGGCGCAGCGCGTCCGCCCAGCAGCACTTCGTGCAGGCCCTGCGCCTGGCCCGCGCCGGCGGCGACATCGAGATGGGCACCTACGTCCTGACCACCATGGCCCTGCACACCATCCTGGAGGGCGCGCCGGACCAGGCTCTCGACATGGCCCAGGGGGCCTTCCACCGCGGCCGCCGCCACGCTTCCCGCCGGGTCCTGGCCTTCGCCAAGCTGGCTGAGGCGCGCGCTCTGGGCCGTATGGGAGACGCGACCGGGGCAACCACCGCGCTGAGCCGGGCCGAATCCTGGCTCGACAAGATCCACCCCGGGTCCCAGGACTCCGAGCGGCTCTCCTACGTCACTCACGGCCGACTGGCAGCGGACGCCACCGAGATCTTCCGCGACCTGTGCAAACCCAAGGCCGCCCTCGGCTGGAACCGGCAAGCGGGGGAACTGTCCGACGTCCACCAGACGCGCGCCGTGGGCCTGCGCATGGCCGTCGCGGCCACCGCCGCTTGCCAGGCACGCGATCTCGATCAAGCGCTCGACTACGGCAACCGGGCCCTGGTCCTGCTGCAGCGGGTGGAGTCGACCCGGGCTCGGAAGTATCTCGAAGACGTGGCCAGGGCCCTTGCACCGTGGGCCGCCGAGCCTCGGGCGAGCGCCTTCCTTCAACGCCTGGAACACGGCGAGTTGACCACTGGAGCGGGAGCAGCGAGATGACAACGCCGACACACACCGGGCGACCCGGGCAGCGAGCGGACACGATCCGGGGCCCGCCGCGCGTGCCGGATGCCCACGCGCCGGGCACGGCCGCTGAATAGATTCGACACCTGCCCGAGTGGCCGCCCGCAATGCGCACCATGCCCTCCTTCGTACCTAGTGAAAGAGCCAGCCCTATGACACACGCCGCCTCTCTCCCCCCGGGCCTGCACCAGTGGGTCACCCGTCACGTCCCTGGCATGGACACCGCCACCGTGACAGATGCCTCCTGGCCGCGCGGGGACTCCAGGGTCTGGCGCGTATGTGCGGACCTCGGTGAGATCTTCGTCAAGCTGTACCCCTCCACCGAGAAGTACGAGCGGGAGGTACTGGGGTGCGAGCATGCGACGCAGGCGCTCGCCCCGGACGAGGCGCCGCACTTGCTGGCCAGTGATCCGGATCGGTCGGCGGTCGTCCTGTCCGCGCTTCCGGGCCGCGTCGTACGGGGACTGCCCCTGGAAAGGACCGAGGAACAGCATGTTCACCGGCTCGCCGGCAATCTGCTGCGCCGCTGGCACGACGCCCCGGAGCTGATCAGCGACCTCGAGCTCCAGCGCATCATGGCGTCGGTGAACATGCAGGCCGACGAGGCCGCCATGATCTTGGAACGGATCGGCGATCAGCTCTCCCCTGCCGAGCAGGACCTGGTCCGGGACGCGGCCTGCGGCCTGCCCCACCTCGCCCAGAGCCTCCCACTGGCCTACCGGCACGGCGACTACTCCCCCCGCAACTGGCTGTGGGACGCGGCGCCGGGGCACCACAGCCTGATCGACTTCGAGGAGTCCGCGCCGGGAGTCGCGATCGAAGACCTCGTGTGGTTGTGCGGCGCCGCGTGGCCCACCCGCCCCGACCTGCGCGACGCCTTCCTGGCCGGATACGGCCGACTGCTGTCGTCATCCGAGCAGCGCGCGCTCGTGCTGCTCACCGCCCGCCTGGGTGTCTCCTACCTCAACACCGGCCTAACCAAGGCGGACACCGTCCTCATCGACCGGGGTCGCACTGTCCTGGAACACATGGTGCGCGCCCCCCGCTGACGCGCCTGCCCCGCCCGCCCCGGGTGCCACGGATCGCCGCCCGGGGCCCGGCCGCCTTCCCGCCCACCACCACGTACGGAGACGCGCGTGATACCTGTCCACGAGAGCGGCCCCGACCACCCCTTACATCCCTGCGTGCGGCCCGCCGAGAGGAATAGTCCTGCTTCGGCCCGGCCCGGCCCAGCAAGAGCTGCCCGCCTGGACGTCGATATCGACGACGTCCACGCGCTCATGACGGCCGCCTGCACCCTGGCCGGCGTCCCCGGCGACGGGATCGGCCGCGTCGTCGAGCACTACCTCGACGGCGAGCTGCGGGGAAAGCCGTCGCACGGTGTGGCCAAGTTCGTCTTCGAGTCGCAGTTCTTCTCCCAGCGCATCGGCCCACCCCGCATCAAGCATGAGCGCGGCGCCATGGCGGTCGTGGACGGTCAGCGTGAAATCGGTCCGCTCAGCGCCGACTTCGCCGTCCGCCTCGCTGCCCGCAAGGCACGCCGACACGGCGTGGGCATCGTCGGCATGATCAATACCCAGCGGTACGGCATCCTCGCGCCGTGGAGTGAGCAGCTCGCCGAGCGCGGCCTGGTCGGCCTGGTCGCGAACACCTCCCGCCCGGAAGCCACGGTGCATGACGCCCAGACCCCCTTCCTCGGCGTCAACCCGGTCACCTTCGCCTTCCCGACCAACGACGGCACGGTCAGCGCGGACATGTCGACCACGCTGGCCCCCATGGGCGTGCTCTGGGAGGCACGGCGCTCCGGCTCCCCGCTGCCCCGGGACTGCTTCGTCGACGAGCACGGCGCGTTCACCGAGGACCCCGACGCAGCCCGTGCGGCGATGGTCTTCGGCGAACACCGCGGCTTCGCTCTCTCCCTGCTCATCCAGATCCTCACCGGCTCGCTCTTCGGCTTCCCCATGAGCGACGGCGTGGACTCCACCTGGACCACCGGCTACACATTCATCGCCCTCAACCCCACCTTCGTTGACCAGGGCGACAGCCACCTGGCAGCCAACACCCAACTGGTCGAGACGATCCGGCAAGCGGCGACGTGCGAGGGCGGGACTGTACGCCTGCCCGGCCAGGCGGGCAAGGACCGCGCGGCGCGCGCCCGGCACGCCGGACGCATCGAACTCGGCGAAGAGCTCTACGGACGGCTGCGGGCCCGCGCCACCGGCGACTTCACCTCCGACTGACCCCCTCACCTCATCCTCTCGACTCTGGAGTGTGCGCGAAATGCGTTTCCACTGGTTCCTGCCCACCGCCAGCGACGGCCGGTCCCTGACCGTCGGCACCCGAGGTACACACGGCCCCGAGGCCGCCGATGACGGACCGGCCCGCGTCACGGCCGACCGGTTCCGGGCCCCGACGATCGGCTACCTGACACAGATCGCCCAGGCCGCCGAGACGGTCGGCTTCGACACCGTCCTCACCCCGACCGGGACATGGTGCGAGGACGCCTGGCTGACGTGCGCCGCGCTCGCGCGGGAGACCGAGCAACTGCAGTTCCTGGTCGCCTTCCGCCCTGGCCTGATCTCGCCCACCCTGGCCGCGCAGCAGGCCACCACCTTCCAGCGCCTGTCCGCCGGGCGGCTGCTGCTGAACGTCGTCACCGGGGGTGAACGGGACGAGCATGCCCGCTTCGGTGACCATCTGACCAAAGCCGACCGCTACGCGCGCACGGACGAGTTCCTCACCGTACTGCGCGGCGCCTGGAGCGGCGAGCCGTTCACCTTCAAGGGCAAGCACTACGACGTCGTCGGTGCGACGGTTCTCGCTCTGCCCGACCCGCTGCCGCGCCTGTACTTCGGCGGGTCCTCGCCGGAGGCCGGGCCCGTTGCGGCCCGTCACACGGACACCTACCTCACCTGGGGCGAGCCGCCCGACCAGGTTGCCAAGAAGATCTCCTGGATACGCGAACTCGCCCATCACTGCGGCCGACAGGTGCGGTTCGGTATCCGCTTCCACGTCGTGACCCGCGACAGTAGCGCCGAAGCCTGGGCCGCGGCCGAGCGCCTCCTCGTCGGTCTCGACCCCGCTCACGTCGAGCGGGTGCAGGGCCTGCTGGCGGCCAGCGAGTCGACCGGCCAGGCACGGATGAGCGCCCTGCACGCACGGTTCCGCGACGGCTCTTGGACCCCGTCCGACCTGGAGATCTACCCCAACGTCTGGGCTGGGGTGGGGCTGCTGCGCGGCGGCGCCGGAACGGCGCTGGTCGGCAGCCACACCGAGGTCGCCGACCGGATCGCCGAGTACGCGGGCCTGGGCATCGACGAGTTCATCCTGTCCGGCTTCCCGCACCTGGAGGAGGCGTACATGGTCGGCGAAGGCATCCTGCCCGAGCTGCGCCGCCGCGGGCTCGCGCCGGAGATACGCCGATGAGGCCCGCGCCCCACCGCCCCCGCATGCGGAAGTGGGAGGAGAGGACATGAAGAACGTGCTGGTGATCGGCGTCGGTCCGCACGCCCGCCGCTCCCATCTGCCCGCCCTGGCCGCCGGACAGCGCGACGGCCTGGTCGGCACGGTCTGCGGGGTGGACGTCCTCGGCGCCGCCAGCGTCCTGACCGTCTTCGACAGCGACGACGGACCGCGCGACCTGCCGGTGACCCCCATCGTGCCGTTCCCCGCTGGAGAACAGACGCTGCCGGACGCCGTACGCCAGACCCTGGACGGCCTCGTGGTCCGTCGCGGCATCGACGCGGTGGTGGTGGCCACCGAACCCGCCTTACACATGGTCTACGCCCGCTGGGCGCTCGAGCGGGGCCTGAGCGTCCTGCTGGACAAGCCGCTGGGAGTGCGCCCGAGCGCCTCCACCGACCCCGCGCAGGCTGGCGCGATCCTCACCGACGTGGACGACCTCCTCGCCCGCTACGAGCTCGCTCGCCGGCACCGTCCGGACGTCGTGGTGAGCGTGCAGTCCCAGCGCCGCTACCATCCGGCGTTCTGGCAGCTGCGCGACCTCATCGCCGAGGTCGCCGAGGCGACCGGATGCCCGGTCACCTCCGTGCAGTCCTTCCACAGCGACGGCCAGTGGCGCCTGCCGGACGAACTGCTCGACCTCGACTACCACGGCTACGACCGCGGCTACGGCAAGTGCGCCCACAGCGGCTACCACTTCTTCGACATCATCCCGTGGCTGCTGGCCGCGGGTGACGCCAGCGGCAAGATCGCCGACGCCGTGCGCGTCCATACCGAGGTCACCCGGCCGGTCGACCTCCTGGCGCAGCTCGGCGTCGACGACTACGAGCGGCTCTTCGACGGCTTCGCCGCCCGCAACCGGTACACCGAGGCCGAGCTGCACACCGGGCTGCACGGCTTCGGCGAAGTGGACGCGAGCATCTCCCTGGCCTTCACCAGGGCCGGACGCACCCTCACCCTCGGCACCCTCAACCTGTTCCACAACGGCTTCTCCCAGCGAGGGAATCTCGCCCCCGCCGCCGCGCTCTACAAGGGCAACGGCCGCGTACGGCAGGAGACGCACATCATCCAGCAAGGCCCCTTCCAGGCACTGCACCTGCACTCCCTGCAGACCCTGGAGGACGACTCCTGCGCTGGCGACCGGTACGCGACCGGTGGGGACCGGCACGTTGAGGTGCACGTCTTCCGAAACGACCGCTTCCGGCCCGGCTGGAAGCCGTACACACGCCTCGACCACGACGCCCTCACCACCGTGGACGGCCGGATCGCGGCGCCGACCCAGCAGTCCTCGCGGCGGCGCAGCGTGAGCGAGTTCCTCCTCTACCTCAACGGGCGGCGCAGTCGTCACCAAATGCGCTCCGACCTCACCACCCACCGAACGGCCGCCGCCTTGATGGCCGGCACCTACCTGTCGATGGCCCACCGGTGGAGCGGCGCCTCGCCCGAGGCCACGTTGAGTCTGACGCCGACGCTCGCCGCGATCCCCGCACCGGTCCGGGCCCGGGAGGTGATCGTGCGGTGATCGCCTCAACCACGGTGCCCCTGCCGTCCCTGGCTGAGCTCCTGGGCCCGGCCCTGCCCCGCGTGCTCGCCGACTGCCGCCCTCACACGGGCGTTCCCCTCGTGACCAAGCGGGTCAGCGGAGGCAACGTCGCCCACGTCTTCTCCGTACGCGGCCCCGCCGACCGCGTGATCATCAAGATCCGCCGGGAACACTTCGCCCGCATCCCGTCCCTGCGCGCCGACCCGGCGCTCATCGGCGACGAGCGCCGGTTGCTGGAGCTCTACCACGCCGCAGCGCCCGGCGTCTTCCCGCGCGTTCTCGCCTTCCACGACGACACGCGCGCGATGGTGCTCAGCGACGTGTTCCCCGACGGCCGTACCTACCACCAGCACCTGATCGAGCGATCCGCCACCGCCGCCGAAGTGGCACGCCTGGGCCGCACGCTGCGCCGCGTCCACCAGGCCACCCGCGACGCACGCGCACCCCAACGGCAGAACCTCGACTCGCGATTCCCCGCCTATCAGCGGGACTTCGCCCTCCGCTCCCTGGGTCACCCCGTTCTGGACGCAGCCTGTGCGGAGATGGCTGGCCGCTCCGAACGCCAGCTCGTCCTGGGGGACCTGGCGCCGAAGAACATCAGCATCACCGACGCGCAGATCGGCCTGTGCGACCTCGACAACGCCCATCACGGCTGGCCGCTCTACGACCTCGGCTACTTCGCCGGACACCTGCTGATCCACCACCTCACCCGCCCGCACGAACTTCCCGCTCTGGTCACGGCGCTGCTCATGGGCTACCAGGGCAAGCGGACCCTCAGGCGGCAGGACGCAGTGCTGGCCGCCACCGTGGCCGCTGGCGTCGTCCTCTACCGCCTCGGCGACGGCATCGTCCCCTACTCGCTCGGTCAACCGGCCGCGCTCGCCGACCGTTACCGCGGGCGGACGCGCACCCTGCTCGACCACGGGACGCTCACTCTCCAGGACCTCGTCCGCGCCGCCCAGCCAGGGACGGTTCCCGCATGACGACGCCCACCGCACTTGCTCGCAGCGACGAAGACCAAGAAGCGATCCGGATGCTTCGCGCCCACGGCTACGACGTTCCGGATGTCCAGGCCCTGGCCCGGGATCAGCGCGCCTTCGCGGTCCGCGTCACCGACCGGGACCTCCCGCTCGCGCCCGGCGCCCACCTACGTAGCCGGTGTGTGGACCTGGGCGCCGGGAGCTTCACCAACGTCCATACGCTCACCCTCGATCTCGAAGCCGTCCGGGCCGAGGTGCACTCCCGAACCGACACCTTCCACCTGCCCGAGCTGGTGACTTGCAGCGTCCTGGCGGCCGTGAGTGGCTCGTTCGCATTCATCTCCGACGATCCCGCCTACCAGCCTGCCGAACCGTGCCTCGATTTCTGCTGCCGAAACGGCACCGTGATCAGCGCGCCGACCGCCGAAAAGCCCGTGCTGCTCGTGCGCGACGGTCAGCCCGTGATCGAGCCCCTCCCGGCCAGCGGGACACTTACCCTCGGCGGCCTGCCCTACCGATGGATCGGCTCCAAGGAACCCGGCACACCCCCGGACCCGTCCGCGCCCCTACTCGTCTACGGCGCCGCGAACTGCCAGATCCGCTACCGCGACCACCCACGTACCGGCTTCCTCCGCCACGTCGACCGGCCGTCCAACGTCACCCCCCTGTCCGCCTCGACCGTCGACTACGTGGTGACCGGCAGCCGGGAGCGTGGGTTGCGGGTGAGCCAGATCCGGCCCGGGGGCGGCAGCGACCTCTTCAGCGGCAGCTTCATCCTGCGCGCCGACCGTCCCGTGGCGGACGTGACTCTCGGTGTGCCCGTGGAGATCACCGAGATCGCCGGCCACGAAGTGGACGCTCTCGAATCGGGAATCTCCCTGGGACCGAGCGTCGCCGACGCCGCGGACGGGCTCACCGCCCCCTACGACGCCTCCCTGGGCAAGTCCCCGTTCCGGAGCACCCGGCACGCCCGAACGTTGATCGCTCTGCACGACGGGCGGCTGGTGCTGAAGATCCTCGACGGCGCCCCCAACACGAACACGTTCCGAGGCGCCACCCCGCAAGAGACCGCCGAACTCTGCGCGGCCGACGGCCTCGACCCCCACCACGCCTACCACCTCGACGGCGGCGCCTCCTCGAAGATCGCCTACCGGCACGCCGGTATGCCCCGCGTGGTCGGCAGCATGCACTACCTGCGATGGCCGACCGCCGCCACGGAGCCGTTCCGCTGGCAGGGACTGGAAGGCCGCGCCCTGCACAGCGCCATCATCCTCAAGCCCCGCTCGTGAAAGGCCCACCCGTGACCGACGTCCTGATCGTCGTGGCCCATCCCGACGACGCCGAAATCGCCATGGGCATGCGCATGCGCGATCACGCCCTCACCGGCGACCACGTACGGGTGCACTGCCTCAGCCCCGGCGCATCCACCCCCGAGGGTGCCGAACAGCGCCGATCCGAGTGCCTGGCCGCCGGCGCACTTCTCGGAGTCGCGCAGTACTCCTTCTCCCGGATCCCCGACAACGAGTTCGTGGAACGGCGCGTGGAGATCAACCGGGAGCTCTTCCGCGTCTTCAGGGAGCGACGCCCCGACGTCGTTTACACCCACTTCCCCGATGACCAGCACCTCGACCACCGCATCACGGCAGACGAGGTCACCACCGTGGCGCTGCGCGAAGCTGACGACCTGTACTACTTCCGCTCCCCCTACAGCCACGACTTCGAGCCGAACCTCTACTTTGTCGGCACCCCCGACCTCCTGGCCGCCAAGCAGGCCGCCCTGGCCTGCTTCGCCTCCCAGAAGCAGCTCGACATGACGGTCTTCAGCAGCCTGACCGAACTGGCGTACCGGCAGTACGTGCACCACCGCGTCGTCGAACGCTTCCCCGATGATGCCCACGGCGCCGAGATGTTCCGCACCGCCCGTCAGATCGTCCATGCCTCCCGCTCGGCCGCCGCCCGCCCGTAGGCGCGGCACCGACCGCAGCCACACACCTCCAGCCCCCCGTCCACCACCCGACCAGGGACACACCCGATGAGCAGCACTCTTACGTACAGTGGCCAGGAAACCCGCCCCGCCCTGCGGGAAGCCTGCCTCCGCGCCGGCTTCGACGCCGGGCAGGCGCAGTTGATCCGTGCTCTTGACAACGGCATCTGGCGCCTACCCGGTGGTGTCGTCGCCCGGGTCCACCAGCCCGGCACTGAGACCAGCGCCCTGAACGAGATCCGTGGCACCTACTGGCTCTACGGCAACGGCGTCCCCGTCCCCCTGCCCCGTCGGCCCGAACCCGTGATGGCCGCCGGGCGCCCCGTGACCTTCTGGACCGACCTAGGCCCCGGTACTCCCGCTAGCCCCGCCGATGTCGCCCGGATGCTCCGCGTCCTCCACCACCTCCCGGCGCCCACCGACTTCATCCTTCCCGCCCACGACCCCTTCGCCCGCTTCCCCGCCCAGATCGCCGCCGCCCACACCACCCCTGAGGAGAAGGACTGGCTGACGGCCCACGCCTCCCGGCTTCGCGAGCAGTGGTTCGCCCTTGACTGGCCGACCCACGTCTGCGTCATCCACGGCGACGCCGGGCCCGGCAACACCATGGCGACCGCGGCCGGGACGTTCCTCATCGACTGGGAGCGACTCTCCATCGGCCACCGCGAATGGGACCAGGCCACCGCCGCCTGGCACCGCGACGTCTTCGGCGCCAGCCCCGACGACTACACCGCCTTCGCTCACGTCTACGGCCACGACGTCACCACCTGGCACGGCTACCAGGTCATCCGCGACGTCCGCTCCCAGTGCACCGCCCTGTTCGCCCTGCGCCACGCGACCGCCAGCCCGGAAGGCCGCGCCGAAGCGGACCACCGCCTGGCGTGCCTCCGCGGTACCGCTGGCCCTACCCCGAAGCCGTGGAGCGCCCGTAAGTGGCAATGGGCTCGCCCGGCGGTACCCGACGCCGTGCCAGCCCGCTGACGAACCGGCCCCGACGTGAGCCGGAACGGACGACACCTGAGCGTCGGCGTTTCGGCCAATACACCACCGGACGTGTGCTCTTGCACGGCAAGGGTCTCGGTGCACCGCGCACCTCCGAAAAGTCACCCAACTCGAGGGTGCGCAACCCGCCCGAAAGCGCAGGTGTTCGAAACCGGTGCGGCGTCGTTGAGCACAGCGACACCACCATCACGTCCACGAGGGGAACTCATAGACGTACGTCGAACGTGGCAGCGATGGGGCCGGGAACCTGCCGAAAGCCGCGGCTGGCTGCTGCGGCGCCCAGCCGCCCGACCAGGAAACGACGAGTTGAGCAGCGCGAGTTCCACAGCCCGGCCCTCACAACCGCCCCACGTCGAATGCGAGACGACGCTCATGCCCCCAGCTCTTCCGCGATCCGCAAGACCGTCGAGGTGTACCTCGGCCGCCATCCTGACGAGCTTGACGCCCTGGCCGGGCTGCTCGCCGCGCTGGAGGGGCCCGCCGACGTGACCGCCCACACGACGCTGCCCGGTCACGTCACGTGCAGCGCCGTCGTCATCGACCGCCGGTGCCGGGCCCTGCACATCCGGCACTGGGCCACCGGCCTCATGCCGGCCTTCAGCGCGGTGGCGTCGGGACGCATACCGGCCTACAGGGCACCCGCGTCGGGCCGCATTCCCAGCTTCAGCGCGGTGGCGTCCGGGCGCATGCCCGCCTTCAGGCCGGTGTCCGGGATCATTCCGGCGATAGTGGTCATGGAAGTTCCTCCCTGTTCGGTCGCGGGTGGTCCTCGCCGCCATGGGGTGTGGTTTGTCCCTATTGGTGTCACTGCGTCCAGCGGCGTTCGGGGCCGGGTAGGTTGAGAGGTCTCTAATCTTCTGGAGGGAGCTGTTGATGCTTCCGATGAGCGTCGCTCAGATCGCTGAGGTGGTACAGGGGGACCTGTGCCGAGTCCCCGATCCCGGGACGGTGGTGGCAGGGCCTGCCATCATCGACTCCCGGCAGGCGACCCCGGGCAGCCTGTTTATCGCGTTCGCCGGTCAGCATCTCGACGGGCATGACTTCGCGGGCACCGCTGTGGCGGCCGGAGCGGTGTGCGTACTGGCATCCCGCCCTGTGCAGGCTCCCGCCATCGTGGTACCTGACGTCCAGCGGGCCTTAGGTCAGCTCGCGGCCTGGACAATCCACGGCATGACTGGGATCACCCGGATCTGCGTGACCGGCTCCAGCGGCAAGACCAGCACCAAGGACCTCCTCGAGCACGTGCTCGCACGGATGGGCCCGACGGTGGCCACGCACGGTTCGCAGAACAACGAGATCGGCCTGCCGCTGACCGTGCTGCGCGCCTCGCACGACACCCGGTACTTGGTCCTGGAGATGGGCGCCCGGGGAGCCGGTCATCTGACCCACCTGACTGAGCTCGTGCCTCCCGATATCGCGCTCGTGCTCAACGTCGGCGCCGCGCATGTCGGCGAGTTCGGTGGACTTGAGGCCACCGCCCAGGCAAAGGGCGAACTGGTCGAGGCCCTGGCTCCGGGCGGTGTGGCAGTGCTGAACGCAGATGATCCGCTGGTCGCGGCGATGGCCGTCCGCAGTGCGGCACCCGTGCTGCTCTTCGGCCACGCCACCGAGGCGCAGTTCCGGGCAGAGGCTGTCCAGATGGACACCGGTGGCCGACCGCACTTCGAGCTCCACACGCCCGATGGCAAAGCATCGGTGGGCCTGCGGCTGCTCGGGGAACACCACGTGGCCAATGCGCTCGCCGCTGCCGCGGTCGCCCACACGCTGGGCATGACCACCGCACAGATCGCCGAGGCGCTCAGCTCGGCCGTCGCACGGACGGGCAGCCGCATGCAACTGCACGAGCGCGCAGACGGCGTGACGGTGATCGACGACGCGTACAACGCCAATCCCGACTCCGTGGCCGCCGCTTTGCGAGCGCTTGCCGCCATGGGCCTCGGCCGCCGGACCGTAGCGGTTCTGGGGGAGATGGGGGAACTTGGTGACCAGTCTGCAGCCGAGCACCGGGCGGCTGGCGTATTGGCTGGCCAGGTCGGGACCGACGTCGTGGTGTGCATCGGCGGCCGGGACGCCGCGGAAATGGTCGCCGGCGCCGCGCAGACTGGTGCGGTGACCCACCTGGTACCCGACCCGGCGGCCGCCGAGAGCCTGCTCCGGGGTCTGCTGACGGCCGGGGATCTGGTTCTGGTGAAGGCATCTTTGGCTGCCAACCTGCAGACGCTGGTCCAAATTCTGATCGCCGAGCCGCGCTCCGTGACGCTTGTGGCGGATGAGGTGTAGCACAGTGTGACCGCGCCGCCCGCAGCTTGTGCAGACGTCCATTCCGCAGCCCAGCTCGACCACCCCCACGCCTGCCCGGCCCTCCATGACAGAGCCGGGCGAGCGTCGGTCGGCGCGGCAAGCGGCGGCTGGGCGTTCCACTGGTCGAGCCCGTTCACGGGGGCGGTGTCGCCTTCGGCGCAACGTCCGAACACAAGCTGCTCTGCCCGATCGCCCCCTCCCTGAGTTCGTCCTCCAAGTTGGCTGGACCCGCAGGCGCGACAGCTCCCTCGTTCTTCGGGAGCCGTGTGTTGATCGCTGTGCCGAGCTCGGCCATCGTGCGGCGGAACGCCACCTCCAGATCGACGTCATAGCGGTGGGCCAGGATGAGCACCGACCATAGGCAGTCTGCGAGCTCATGTTCCAGTGCTGCACGCCCACCCGGTACCTCCCGAGCACCCTCTTCTGCCATCACCAGCTTGGCCAAATCGCCGACATCGCCGACGAAGCCGAGCATGAACTCCTCCCGTGTCCACACGCGGCCACGTTGGTGCAGGTTCAGCTGGTCGTACAGATCGTGGACACGCATCGCCTGTTGCAGCTCATCAAACCACAACTCCCCGTAATCCGGGTTGAAACGCACAGCAGAGACTGAGGAACTTCTGATCTGCGGATGGGCCATTGTCCCTCCGAGGCGTCGTCTGAACCTGTGTCCGGCAGGGTGACCACTCTGGCAGAGAGTGTGGACGCCAGACCCACCTCGTTGGAAGGCATCCCGATGGGAACCCGCACGATCCGCCGCACGAGCGTCGCCCTGCCCTCGCTGGAAGACCAGCCCGGCATGTACCTGTCCAACGTTGCCTCACTCGAAGGCGGTCGCGGCCGCGTCGCGCAGTTCCACTACGGCGACGCGGCCCTGCGCACGCTCGACCTGGCCGACACACACCTGATGGACGGGCGCATTACCGGGCTCAAGACCCAGCGCGCCCGGCTGGAGAAGCTCCGCGTCGACTCCGTGGAATTCACCGGCTGCGACCTGGCCTCCCTGCACTGGTCCG
Organism: Streptomyces botrytidirepellens; assembly: GCF_003721215.1. Classification (NCBI taxonomy): domain Bacteria; kingdom Bacillati; phylum Actinomycetota; class Actinomycetes; order Kitasatosporales; family Streptomycetaceae; genus Streptomyces; species Streptomyces botrytidirepellens. The sequence continues at coordinate 8,240 of NZ_RIBZ01000203.1, read as the reverse complement.
ACAGCAAGGTCTCCCGCACGGTCTTCCACAGCTGCAAGCTAATGGGCTCCACACTGGAAGACATCACCCTCGATAACGTCCTGTTCGAGAACTGCAAGCTCGACTACAGCACCCTCACCGGCATCCGCGCCACCGGCCCCGTCATCGTCTCCCAGTGCTCCCTGCGGGAGACCACGTTCGCCGCGGCCGACCTCAGCGCGGCCCTGCTCGACGACTGCGACCTACGGCTGACAGAGTTCAACGGCGGCAAATACATCGGCATGGACCTGCGCGGCAACAACCTTTCCCAACTCCGGGGCCTAGCCTCGCTCAAGCAGGTGACCATCGACCGGGCACAGACGCTGCAGATGGCCGAGGCCCTCGCGGCGGAGCTGGACGTCACCTACGGCGACGACCTCGACGACAAGTAACCCGCACCTGTCCCCCGGGAGGCGCAGCCATGGGCCCACGGCTCGTATTCGACAAGTTCGACGACCTACGCGCCCGGTGCGACATCGTGCCCGTCCGGCTGACCCACAACCCGGGTACGACGACGGCGCTGTCGTCCGCAGCGGCGATTGGGAGCCGCTCACTGCCGCCGACGCCGAGCAGCACCGTGCCGACACCTCGACACCCGACAGCCTCCGGATCGAACTTGTACGCCGGCCGCTTCCGAACCTCGGCCCGGATGACCCGGCAGGCCGTCTCGAAGCCGCCGCCCGCCTGGACCCCCTCGACGGCCGCTGGCCCACCAAGCTCCTTGGCTGCACGGCCAGCCCCGGGAACTGGGCCACCACCACCGAGGACTCCGCCACCGAGCGCCGCATCGGCCTCCACGTCGACAATTTCGACCGGCTGCCCTACCCAAGGCGCCACCAGGGCCGTCGACGGCTCTGCCTCAACCTCGGTCCTGGCCCGCGCTACCTGCTCATTGGCGACCACGACATTCAGCAGATCTGCCACGCGCTCCACTCCGACCTGGAGCGGCACTACCCCCACACCGAGGACTTACGCCAGTACGTCGCCGCAGGACACCCGTTGCGCTGCCTGCGCATCCGCCTCGAACCGGGCGAGGGGTACATCGCTCCGACCGAGTTCCTGCCTCACGACGGCTCCACCGCCGGAATCGACCAGCCCTCCGTCGCCGCCTTCTGGCTCGGCCGACCGCCGAACGTGACCTGACTGATCAGACACGAGATCGAACCCGAGTCCCTGGGGATCGGCGCGTGGACGCGATGCAACGCCGTCCTGCTCTCGGCCCTGCCTTTTCCTGGCCCCCCATTCCGCATATGGGCCCGATGGGAGGCTCCGCGGACTCGTCGCCCGCGTCGGCGTCCTCACCTGATCCCGGGATGCTCGCCGCGTTGGTTCGGTGTGATGTGCGGTGGGAGTTCGCGAATAGGGGCGGCGACGCGCGGAGCCGCTGGATGTCGCGGTGATCTACGGCGATGGCAGAGTGGGGCGCTGCCGCGCGGTGGCCCGGGTGGAGCCCATGCGGGTACGCGGCCAACGCACACCCCGGCCCCACGAGGAGCTGAGCTGGCCCCTCATCTGGACGAGGAGGCATGGACGGACCTTCGGGTCGCCGCAGGACAAGTTGGTCACCAGATCATGTTTGGTGGCGACCGCTCTAGGCGCCCGGCCTGATCTCTCGGTCAGGTGTTCAGTACGGGCACGCGATCGGGTCAATTTCCGCCTGCCCCTCTCTTCCCGGCTCTAGGCTGGCGGGAGTGGCTCGGGAGGGTGGTGAGGGTCCGGTGCGACGACGGCAGTTACTGGCGAACCTCGCGGTCACCGCCGCTACAGCAGCTGTCGCCCCACTGGCCTGCGTCAGCAGCCGCCCGGTGAACGAAGCCGCCCTCGGAGGAGCCTTCGTGAGCCGAGTCCGGGACGCGATGCTCGGCCTGCACACCGGCACCACCGTCCCGCCGACGGCAGCCCTGCGTACCGATCTCTCCCGCGCCTTCGCCGATTTTCACGCGTGCCGCTACAGCAGCCTCGCCGTCCGCCTGCCCCGGATCATCTGTGCCGGGCACGCACGCGCCGCGATCGACGACGGGAGCGAGCTCGGCGCGTTGTTGGCGCAGAGCTACCTGCTGGCCACGCGCATGCTCATCAAGCTCGACGAGCAGCAACTCGGCGAGTTGGCTGCCAGCCGCGCTCGCCAGACCGCCGAAGCCAGCAATGACGCCCTGCTAGCCGCCGAAGCCTGCCGCCAGCAGAGTGTCCTTGCCCGACGATCGGGCTGTCATGAGCAGGCGATGTCCATCGCCCTGACTGCCGCCGACCATCCCAGCCTGCACGCGGGCGGACTGGACCGTGCCGCGGCGCGCGGGCTGCTGATCCAGTCCGCCGCCTACACCGCCGCCCGCGTCGGCGACACGGCAGGGATGCGCGAGTTGACCGACGAGGCCGCCGCCATCGCCACCGAGCTCGGCGACACCACCCCGCTGCTGCGCGACCACGGCGGCTTCAGCTTCACCACTGTCCAGCTCCACCGCATCTCCGCTGAGAACTCGGCGGGGAATCCGTCAGCGGCCCTCGCCGCGGCCCGGTCGGTGGCGCCTGACCGGCTGCCCAGCACGGAGCGCCGTGCACGCTATTTCACCGACATCGCCACCGCGTGCTGGCGGTGGAGTCGCCGCGACGAATGCATTCGTGCTCTGCTGGCCGCCGAAAAGCATGCCCGCGAGGAGACCCAGACCCGCCCAGCGGTCAGAGCCCTGGTGTCCGAGCTACTGGTTTCCGGGCGTACCACCACCGAACTCCGCGGACTCGCCGCTCGCGTCGGCGTGCTCACCTGATGCCCGTCCTGCTCGCCCAAGGGGACCAGGCGAGCAGGACGGTGAACACGGCGGCCTCCATCAGGGAACAACCGGCGCGTGAGCGTCGAGCAACGCACGGGCTTCGGCCTCGAACGCGGCGTGCCGCTCGCCGAAAGGCTCTGCGCCCGCGAAGGGTGTGGTGCGCGGGCAGCCGAACACGTACTCAGCCGCTGCCGACGCGTGGGAGGCATGGCGACGGCGAGCGCAGTGCAGCTCGGCGAGCAGCACACCGACCGAGGCGGCCTGCTGACGGCTCCAGGAGTGGGCGGGCACCATCCGGCCGGGCGCCCACGGGGTTAGCGCGTACAGGCGGCTGCTCACCGCGGCGAGCGTGTCCCCCTCCGGTGTGGCCGCGGTGCCGGGATAGGAAGACCAGTGGCGGCCAGCGCGCGGGTGGCGGCGTGTTGCCGCCATCGACTGAGGGCCAAGGACCGGGATCATGCCAGTACCACCGAGTCCTGCGTCCATCGCGCGACTGTGGCGGCCATCGCTCGGACGGTGCGAGACCGTGATCAGCCATCCGCATCGGGCCGTCACCCGTAGTAGACATGACCTCGCTCAAGTCTGACAGCTGGCCATCGGCGAGCCGCAGTGCTTGACCAGCCTGGTGTCCAGTAGTTGATAGGGCAGACGTACGGAGAGCAGGAGGGCTCAGGTGCCGAAGAAGAAGCCGAAAAAAAGAGCACGGCGTGCGGGAGGGCACCCGCGAGCCACCGCGAAGCGCCAGTTGGTGCCACCGCCTCGCATCAGCGCCCCGCCCGAAACCTTCGGAGAGTACGACGACGGGCTGGAGCCATGGGGGCCCGACCCGGTACCGCCGGATTACTCGTTCGGCGGCGCCGCGGTCGATCTCGAGTTCGCCACCGGGACTCTGTCAGCCGTGCGCATGGGCTTCGGCGAGCTGTTCGCCCAGGAGCGTCGGCGCACAATTCGCGAGGGCTGGGGCTACACCGTGGAGCTGCCGGCCGTTCTGGAGCTGCTGGACGGGATCCACCACGGCCGGACCAACGCGCGCGATGCACAAAGTGTGCTGTTGAAGGCGGCGCATCTTCTCTATAACCCGCTCCGGTGCTTTGAAGCAGAAGACCCTGACGAACTGCGCACCGTGTGTCGCCAGAACGGTGGGTGTGCACTGTGCGAGGAACGCCGCTCCTGGTTCGACGCCCTGCTGGATGACTCGGACGCCCGCTGGAATCGACTGCAGGAGCCGGAGAGCTATCCGTTCACCGCGGGACGGAACGGCCTCCACGAGACCACCTGCTCCGTGGTCAAACGTGAGATCCCCTCCAGCTACGCGCGGCCGACAGGCGACGCCTACACCAGCGCGCTGCACGCCTTCAGCCACACCGTCGACCCACACAGCTCCCAAGACGACTTCGAAGGGTCAGGCGACTATCCGCGCTTTGAGGCCATGACCTCACAGCAGGCCCGAAAATGGATCACTGACCGGACCGGTCCGAAGGGCGGCCGCCACTACAAGCTGTGCCATCTATGCGCTCCTGCACCGTGAACCATTCGGCCCCCCGGAAGTGTGCTGAAGTCTTCCGACACGCAGTTACCCGCGCGGGCAGCGTAGAGCAAGTGGTGCAGCGGCGCGGGGCTGCGTGATCTGATCGGTAAGCTGCTCCACCTGTGAGCGGCCCGACGGACCTCCCACCAGATGTGCCCGGCATCCCGCCGCGGCCGCACACCCAAGGAACCGCGTATGAGGAGCTTCCCGCGCCCCGCCACGCTGGCGACCGCCCTTACAACGATGAGCCCCCCGTCTCCACTGGTGGTGGAGACGGGGGCGAACTCCGGAAGCTATGCGTCGAACTCACCATGTGAACACCGAGCTTGAACGCCTGCCACTCCGCTGTGGTGTAGAGGAGTGGCAGGTCGTCGGGAGTTGAGACGTTCCTCATGGAGGCCGCGCCTCAGAGGAGGTGCGTGATCTCGATGCGGTTGTGCGGGGCGCTCAAATCGATCGCGTCCAGGTTGCTCTTCTCTCGGAGAACGGCACCCACGTTCAGAGGGCACCGTTCCGGACGGCTGTGACGAATTCCTGCCACTGGGCCGGTCCGAAGGTGTGGGCGCCCAAGGCGCGGTCCTTGCTGTCGCCGACGGCAACGAGGTCGTCGGCGGTCATCTGGGTTTCGACGCAGGTCCCCCCGTTATCGCCGCTGTAGGAGGACTTCTTCCACGCGTCCTCGGGGAGGTTGTGCCGCATCATCTGGTGTACCTGCCTCTAAGTTCTCTGTTTGAAGTCTCGCGCCACTTGCGAGATCAGTTCCATAGACCGCCGTGACGGTAGGGCGGATGCTCGGAGGTCGTCAAAAGCTAGCTTGTAGCGCTCAACGGGGCCATCTTCCTCCAGATACAGCGCCCCGTCGAGATAGTCCAGGTTGACGACGTCCAGATCCATCGGGTCCGGATACGAGTAGAGACTGAACGCTCCGTCGAGTCCCGCGTGCCAGCCGTGACCGAAGGGAATGACCTGGATCGTCAGTTCCGGCGGGCTGTTCACCTCGATCAGCTTCTCAAGCTGTGAAGCCATCGTCTCCGGGCCTCCGATTTCGCGCCGGAGCACGGCCTCGTCGAGGATGCACACGTACTGGGGCGCGCTGTCCCGACGCAAGATCTCCTGACGGCTCATGCGAACCGAGACGTAGGACTCGATCTGTTCCTCTCCGGCGTTCTTCTCGACGGCCCGGATGGACTCCGTCGCGTACTCGAGGGTCTGGAGGAGACCAGGAACCAGCAGGGGCTGGAAGACGTGGATGCGGGCTGCGTCGGATTCGATGGCCAGCCGTTCTTGGAACCCGTCAGGCAGTATGACGCTGTACTGCGCCCACCAGCCCTTGCGTCGTCCTTCTCGCGCCAACGTGGTCAGGGCGGTTCTGAGCCGCTGGTCCTGGACTCCGTAGAGGTCGAGCAGGGCTTGGATCTCCAGCTTGGTGACGCGCTGCCGTCCGTTCTCCTGTCGACTGATCTTGGACTTGTCACCACCGATCTCCTCGGCGGCTGCCTCCATCTTGACGCCGGCCTCTTCACGTAGCCGCTTGAGCTCGCTGCCGAGCCTCCGGCGTCGCACTGTCGGTCGTGGGTGGCTTGGCAACGCTACTCCCTCTGCAGGTGTGTTGGGCACCAGTGTCGCGCACACTACCCCTCCAATGGACGGCATATGCCAGAGGACTAAGCCGCTTCTTGCAGTTCTCCAATTTTGTAGTTCGATGAGGTTGCGCAGCAATCATAGTTGGGTCCAACCTGTTGCGAGTTCACCTATGGCGCTCAGTCGGTAACAGAGCGTCGGCCCGTTCGCTATGCGCTGATGCAGGGCGCTGGAGGAGCCATGACCGTCATGGCAGAGGCAGCAATCAGGGAGTACAGGCAGGAGCTGACTGCTCACCCGCAGGACCTCAAGGTCTTACGTTGGACGGTCAGAGCGCACCTGCGTCATTGGGGCTTCGACCAGCTAGTGGAAGCTGCGACGCTGGGTGTTAACGAGCTGCTGTCCAACGTGGACAAGCACACGGAGTCCGCGAGTTGCGTCCTCACGCTCCAACGTCAACCTGCTGGCGTGCGCGTAACGGTCAGTGACACCAGTACCGACCTGCCGGTAGTTCGCGCTCCGGACTGGGCCGCCGAGAGCGGGCGGGGGTTGGTTCTCCTAAGGGAGTTGGCCACCTCCTGGGGCGTCAAGCCCACCGCCGAAGGCAAGGACGTGTGGTTCGAGATCGAGATCAGCACGACTTCGGGGGAGCCCGCCGCGTGAACGAGATGCGCAGCCGACACCGGCGTCCCCGGCCCCCCGCCAGGGGCTACTGGACCGAGGTAACCGCCTTCCACGCCGAGACCGAGCACTCCCTGAAGGGGTTCCAATTCGGTGGTGAGCCCGCTGATAGACAGGCGCGAGGCCTGCTCGGGGTGCGCGAAGAGGCGTCCAGGTCGGCTGCCGGGAGTCTGCGATGACTCTCCGGGTGGGCACCTACAACCTCCTCAACGGTTCGGGCGACCGCTGGCAGGGCCAGATGGAGGTTCTGGCCGGTCTGCAGCTAGACGTCTTGGGCCTCCAGGAGGCGAAACACTGGGACCGCGATGACATGGCCCGGGTGTACGACACCGCATGGGCGCTGGGGATGCAGCCCCTGTTCGCGCCGTCGAACAACCATGGGTGTCACCTGGTGACGCTGTACCGGGAGCCGCGGGTGCGGTGCAGGCGGTTCCGTGCGCACGCGGTGTCCGGCGCCTTTCACCACACCGCATCTCGCGCCGTGCTCTCCATCGATGGCCTCGACATCAGGGTGCTCCACACTCATCTCAATCCGGTGGATGGGGATGCCCGGCTGGGCGAGGCTCGCTGGCTGACCGAGTACGCCGCCCCCAAGCATGCCTCGCTGCTGATCGGTGATCTGAACACCGTCGGGCTCAAATGCAAGGCCCCGGACTGGACCCGGTTCCCGCGCCAACTGCAGTCCAGGCACCGCTTGGTCCGGGCAGATGGCAGCTACGGCGGCCTGGATCGCCGGACGATGGCCGCCCTGATCAAGGCCGGATTCATAGATCCGCCAGTCCAGCTCCACGAACCGGCCCAGCGGACCGCCGGCTACTGGAACAAGGCGGAGCTGTGGGACCACCGGAGCGACTACGTGCTGCTCTCACCCGCCATGGCTCCCGCCTTGTGCACCTACGAGGTGGTGGATACGGAGACCACGCGGGCCCTCTCCGACCACCTGCCTGTGGTCGCCACACTCAACCTCGACGCGCTTCAGGACCTGCCGCGCACCGGCGTGCTCCACCCGCCGCGACGGGAGCCCGTCGCAGCATAGATCACCGTCCGGCGGGCCGGTTGCTTCGGCCCCGCCCGTTGGACGGTTCCAAGCCCCGGCGCGGGGCGGCAGCTCCTCACTCATCTCCCGTTGGAGGGGCGCGCCCCGCGTCGGCTTGACCCACGAAGACACACCACGAGAAAGGGACCACCGGATGAACATCGCGTACGCCATCCTTGTTGTCGCAGCCGTCGGAGTCGCCCTGATCGTGCAAAGGCAGTTACACCAGCGACAGCGCAACGAAGCGATCGTCGCCCAGATCCATCACGACTGGCTGACCCACCTGACCAACCGTCCTCACCTCGCGAAGCTGTGGATGCCCGAGTGGATGGATGAGGAGGTAGACGAGAAGAAATTCGTGGAGCTCATCAACGCCAACCAACAGGCGTGTGCCCTTGCTCTGAGGGACAGGCTGGGCCTCGCCCGCGGGAAGCGACTGGACTTCATGACGAAGACGTTCATGGAGAAGGAAGTCGGCCGCGGGTACTGGGCCGCCTGCGGTGGCTACCGCGAAGAGGAGGCGACAGGCGACAGGTCCGCCAAGCGTTTCAGCCGGTCCATGCGAAAGGCGTTCAACGCCCGCCTGGACACCGGGCCCGAGAGCGTCTGACCTCTGTACGCCGGCACC
>NZ_RIBZ01000202.1:0-5163 GCF_003721215.1 Streptomyces botrytidirepellens | reverse complement strand
GACCGCGGCGACGACGCCCGGGGCGCCGCCGCACCCCGGGGCGGCGTACCCGCTCCGGGGCGGCGCTCCGTGTGCTGGTCCGCGTACGCGTCGGCGCGCCGCCCCGCGGGACGCCCGTCCGCAGCATGCCCATGCTGCGCAGGCCCATGGGGCGAACCGTGCGGCGCATGCCCGTGGGCCTCACGCGCCGCGATCTCCTTGAGCCGCAGCGAGAGCTGAAGCGTCGACGGCCGGTCCTCCGGGTCCTTCGCGAGGCACGCGTGCAGCAGCGGAGCCAGCGCATCCGGCACCCCGAGCAGCTGCGGCTCCTCGTGCACGACGCGGTACAGCATCACCTCGGAACTCCCGTGCCCGAACGGCGAATCCGCCGTCGAGGCGTACGCGAGCGTGGCGCCCAGCGCGAAGACGTCCGTCGCCGGGGTGACGGCCGCGCCCCGCACCTGCTCGGGCGCGAGGAAGCCGGGGGAGCCGACGGCCGTCCCGACGTGGGTCAGCGTGCTGGCGCCGGTGGCCCAGGCGATGCCGAAGTCGATGATGCGGGGGCCCTTGGGGGAGAGCAGGATGTTCGACGGCTTGAGGTCGCGGTGGACGACCCCCGCCTCGTGGACCGCCAACAGCCCCTCGGCCAGCGCGGACCCGATGGACGCGACGTGCGCGGCCGGCAGCGGGCCCTCCTCGTTCACCTTGTCGTGGAGGGAGGGACCGGGCACGTACTGGGTGGCGAACCACGGCCGGTCGGCCTCCAGGTCCGCGGCCACCAGCCGCGCCGTACAGCCGCCGCGGATCCGCCGCGCGGCGGACACCTCGCGGGCGAACCGCGACCGGAACTCCCGGTCCTCCGCCAGATCCGGCCGGATGACCTTCAGCGCCACCCGCTGCCCGCGCCGGTCGGACCCGAGGTAGACGACCCCCATACCGCCCGCACCGAGCCGCCGGTGAAGCCTGAAGGAGCCGACGACACGCGGGTCCTCGCGCCGGAGCCGCATCATCGCCATGTCCGTCCCCTACCTCCGGTGGGGAGCCCATCTACCCCTTGGTGGGGAGCCCCATCCGCTGCCGTCTGCTGCCGGTCCACTGCCGTCCGTCTGACGTGCACAGCTTACGGATTGACGGCCCCGCGCGCTGAGAGGCCGCGCATGCGTCGGCCTACGGATTGTCAGTGGTGCCTGGGATCCTGGAGAAGTGGGCCGGAATCGTGGCAATCCGTGCTCCGGTCTGCGCGTGCGTGATCTCAAAAGACCGTCTCAGAAGGGGGATTGAGACCGTGAAGGGTGATCGTGTGGAGATAGTGGTGGACGCGGGCGACACGACGCGGACGTATGAAGTGGTGGCCGAGAGGGCGGGGCGACGGGTCGAGACGGCGGTGCGGCGCGGGGTGGTGGAAGTGAGCGAAGTCACCCGAAACGGGTCCGTGGTGCGGACGGCCCGCTTCATGGCGAACCGGGTCCTGGCGCTCGTGGAGCAGCCGGTGCCGCGGGGCGCGGACGGGGACGGTGAGTAAGGGGCCGTCCGCCCCCGGAGGGGCCCGCTCCGGCGGACCCCTCCGGGAAGACCCCAAGTCCTGGGCGGATTTCTCCACCCAGGGGAGTACGAGGCCCGGTCCGGCGTCATCCTCCGGGAGGCCCGGCAAGCGGTACGAGGGCATGACGCCGTGGACGGGGGCGCGCACCTAATGTTGAGGTCAAGCGGCGGGCGCAGCACTCGTCCCCCGAGGTCAGACGCTCGCCGCTGTAGATGTGACGGAGGAAGGACGATGGCGGACACGGTGGGACGCACGGTCGTCAGGGCGCGCAGGCGCGCGGCCCTCGACGCGTTCGGCAGCCCGCAGACCGGCACCCGCCATCCTCTGGTCGCGGCAGCGATGGTGCTGCCGCTGGCCGTCCTGCTGAGCATCGCGTTCGGCGGCTGGGAAGCCGTCGTCACACAGGCGTCGTCCGTGGCGGGAATGCTGGGGCGCTGAGCGCTCCAGGCCCGGGAGAGCGGCCCGGGCCGGGGACTTCCGGCCATCAGCCCCGTGGGGACGGGGGTGCGGCGGACGGCACGAAGCCCGGACAGCTGGGGAGCTGTCCGGGCTCGCGCCGTTCTGGCCGCGTTCTCCTGCTGAACCTGCTGAGCCTGCTGAACACCAAGCTGAACAGGACACACGACAAAGGGCCGGAGCTGCTCGCTCCGGCCCTCGGCCGATCGGTGTGGACGATACTGGGATTGAACCAGTGACCTCTTCCGTGTCAGGGAAGCGCTCTCCCGCTGAGCTAATCGTCCCGGGACTGCGTGCGCGATACTGGGATTGAACCAGTGACCTCTTCCGTGTCAGGGAAGCGCTCTCCCGCTGAGCTAATCGCGCGGGTGTGGGGCCGCGAGGGCCCCGGTGGGTGGGACCCGAAGGTCCCGAGTGGACGATACTGGGATTGAACCAGTGACCTCTTCCGTGTCAGGGAAGCGCTCTCCCGCTGAGCTAATCGTCCGAGGTGGAGACGGGATTTGAACCCGTGTAGACGGCTTTGCAGGCCGTTGCCTCGCCTCTCGGCCACTCCACCAGACGCAGGGGCGTGAACCCCCACTCCGAGCGGACGACGAGATTCGAACTCGCGACCCTCACCTTGGCAAGGTGATGCTCTACCAACTGAGCCACGTCCGCAGGTGTCGTTTCCCGGGGCGCTTCCGCGTCCCGGCGACGTGTTGAACTCTAGCGGATTCCGGAGCCAGCTCAAATTCCGTTTCCGCAGCGTGCTGCCCTGCTCACCTGGCGGCCACCTCGCCGCGGTCCCTGCCGCGACCCCCGTGACCAGGCGCCATAGACTCGCAAGCGTGCACGACCTGCCCCCTCTCGCCCGCTTCGGTGGCCTGCTCGCCACCGATCTTCGCGATGTGACCAGCGACCCCTCGGCTCTCGACACCGAGGGTTTCTGGGCTGTTGTCGCGGACTTCGAGGGGCGTGTGGTCTGTGCCCGCTTCGGTGACGTACGCCGCGAGCCCGTGCCCGCCCCTGCGCCTGCCCCCGAGCCGGGCGCCTGGCGCGGTCCCCGGCCCACCGACTGGACCTCCTCGCTGGACCGGGCCGGGTACACCGAGGGCGTGCGCCGCGTCCGCCGTCACATCGCGGCGGGCGAGGTCTACCAAGCCAATCTGTGCCGCGTGCTCTCCGCGCCGCTGCCCGACCCGTACGCGGCGGACGTGGACGCGCTGACCGTCCTGCTGGCCCGCGGCAACCCGGCCCCGTACGCGGGCACCGTGCGGCTGCCGGAACACGGCGTGGAGGTCGCCACGGCCTCGCCCGAGCTGTTCCTGCGCCGCTCCGGACGGACCGTCGAGTCCGGGCCGATCAAGGGCACCGGCCGCCACGCGGAGGACCTGCTGGAGAAGGACCACGCCGAGAACGTGATGATCGTGGACCTGGTCCGCAACGACCTGGGGCGGGTCTGCGCCACCGGCACGGTGACCGTCCCCGCGCTCTGCGCGGTCGAGCCGCACCCGGGTCTGGTGCACCTGGTCTCCACGGTCCGCGGCGAGCTGGCACCGGGGGAGGGCTGGGCGGAGCTGTTCGCGGCGGCCTTCCCGCCCGGGTCGGTGACGGGGGCGCCCAAGTCCAGTGCCCTGCGCATCATCGGGGAGCTGGAGACCGCGCCGCGCGGTCCGTACTGCGGCGGCATCGGCTGGGTGGACGCGNGCGCGGTCCGTACTGCGGCGGCATCGGCTGGGTGGACGCGGACCGCGGCACCGGCGAGCTGGCCGTGGGGATACGCACCTTCTGGATCGACCGGCCGTCGCCCGCCGACGCCGTGCTGCGGTTCGGCACCGGAGCCGGGATCACCTGGGGCTCCGACCCGGACCGCGAATGGGACGAAACCGAACTCAAGGCGGCGCGACTGCTCGCGGTAGCGTCGGAGGTACAGCAGCCGACGGGAAGGACCATGCGGTGACGATCTGGCTCGACGGATCCCTGCGCGAAGCCGACAGCGCCCAGGTGTCGGTGTTCGACCACGGGCTGACGGTCGGCGACGGCGTCTTCGAGACGGTCAAGGCGGTGGACGGCCGCGCCTTCGCGCTCACCCGCCATCTCCACCGGCTCGCCCGCTCCGCACACGGCCTCGGCCTGCCGGAACCCGACCTCGACGAGGTGCGGCGGGCCTGCGAGGCGGTCCTCGCCGACAACCCCATGTCGCTGGGGCGGCTGCGGATCACCTACACCGGCGGGTTCTCGCCGCTGGGCTCCGACCGGGGCACGGCGGCCCCCACGCTCGTCGTCGCGCTCGTCGAGACCCACCGCCGGGCGGACACCACGACCGTGGTCACCGTCCCCTGGACCCGCAACGAGCGCGGCGCGCTCGCCGGGCTCAAGACCACCTCGTACGGCGAGAACGTGGTCGCGCTCGCCCGCGCCCGGGAACACGACGCCACCGAGGCCCTGTTCGCGAACACCGTCGGCGGACTCTGCGAGGGCACCGGGACCAACGTCTTCGTCGTCCTCGACGGCGAACTCCACACCCCGCCGCTCGCCTCGGGCTGTCTCGCGGGCATCACCCGCGCCCTCGTCCTGGAGTGGGTGGGCGCGCGGGAGACCGAGCTGCCGTTCGACGTCCTGGAGAGGGCCGACGAGGTCTTCCTGACCTCCACCACCCGGGACGTCCAGGCCGTACGGCAGGTGGACGACCGGAACGTGCCCGGTACGCCGGGGCCGGTCACCGCCAAGGCCATGCGGATCTTCACCGAGCGGGCGGCCGCCGACATCGACCCCTGACGCCCATCGGTCCGTGACGCCCATCGTTCCGTGGCGCCCATCGGCCCCGGGCAAACGGAACGAAAGCCTCCCGCCGTAAACCTGATGACGTGCGCCCCGGGCCCGGGTACAACACCATCGTGACCACCACCCTGCGGCCCACCACGCCCGAGCGGCACACCGACGACGGCGGGCGCGCGCGCTCGTACGAGGTGTGCGTCAACAGCCGTCCCGTCGGCAGCGTCCGGCTCACCACCGACGCCCGGCTGGGCCCGTCCACCGGGCGGATCGAGTACCTCCACATCGACGCCGCGGACCGGCACCGCGGCCGTGGCACGGTCGCCGCGCTCGCCGCCGAGGAGGTGCTGCGCGGCTGGCGCTGCACCCGGCTGGTGGCGAGCGTCCCCGCGCAGGCGGCGACCGCCCTCGGCCTGGCGGCCGCGCTC
>NZ_RIBZ01000209.1:0-39893 GCF_003721215.1 Streptomyces botrytidirepellens | reverse complement strand
CGCGGTCGGGGATGCCGACTCCGTCGCGGGCATGTCCAGGACACGCGGTGCGTCCTCGTCACTCCCCCACCCCTTGGCCTCAGAGAGCATGTCCTCGGCGCTGTCTCGACCGGGTGTGGAGGCCAGAGCGGGCGGCGCGTCGCCCGCGTCCCACGCGGCGTCCGGTCGGCCAGTTGTCTCGCGCACGGCCGGTGGTTCCGGCGAAGCATCGAAACGCGGCTCGGACGGGGCCAGCTGAGCGGCACCGGCATCGGGGGCCGGAGTGGAAGGAACGTGGTGGTCGGCGGACCGTGGCGTGGGCGGTGCGAATGCGGAGGGCGGCTCCTGCTCGCCGGTGCGGCCGGGGTCTGTCGCTGGTGGGGCCGCAGGCTGGACGTTGTTGTCCAGAGCACGCGGCGGGTCGACGACTCCCGTGGAGCCCTCGGTCACGGCATCGAGGGCCGAGGGCACATCGTCGTCGCCCCAGGCGGATGCGCCGTGGGACGGGAGCGGGGGCTCTTCGGGCGCGGTGGCCAATTCGTCACCTCGTTGACGATTACGGGTGGCGGCCGGGCCGCCTGCTTCCCATGGGGCTGGGCAGGTCACGTGCCTTTCGACGCTAGGGATCGCTGCGAGGACGGGGCGTGATACGCGGGTTGCCCTCCCGCCTGGGGGGATTTGGCACGTGGAAATCCTGTGGCGGGTCCCCCCAGGCGGTCCGTGGCGTCTAGCGACTCGGGGCAATGACCGGTGCCGTCTGCTGTGTCTGCTCGTCTGGACGAGGCTGGCGCACCTGCTTTGCCTGGGACGTCTGGGAGGGGGCAGTCGCCTGGCGGGCCTCGCCCGCGGCCTTGAGACGGTCGCGGGCACGACGGGCCCGATCCGTGTTGACTCGATCCTGAGTGAATACCGATCCGTAGCGCTCCACGGCCATGACGACCTTGTCATTGGTGGCGTCTTGGAGATCGGAACGGGTGAACAGCCCGGCAGCCTCGGCGTTGTGGGCGAAGCCGAAGCGCAGCACGCGTCCGAGCTCTGGGTGAGGGGTGACGGCCACGTATAGGTCCAAGGTGCTGTGCATCGTGCCCTGCAGGGTGGGCCTGCTCGGCGCGGCGGGGTTGTCCATGAGCCGCAACAGATCCTCGCGGAGCTGCTCCGGGACGATGGGGGCGCGCTCGACCGGCGGCTGCGGCTGGTGAGCCAAGACGGCGTGCAACACCTGGTCTCCGCTGCAATTTTCGAGCTCGGCCTCGGTGAACTGGGCGGCCGCGCGAGGTGCGTTGAGGTCGAAGCCGAACTGCAGGACCCGGCCGTGCCGGGCGCTGTTGGCGACGCGCACGTACATCGGGGCGTCGTTGACGGTGGTGTGTTCGGTGGGCGTCGAAGGTGCTGCGGCGTCGTGCAGCAGGCGCAACAGGCTCTGGCGCAGTTCCTCGCCTTCGGACAGCTTGGCGGGCGGAGCCGTCACCTTCTGCGATGCCGCCTCTGCGTCCTCCTGCAGTTCGGACTCGGGTTCCAGCTCGGGCTCCGGGTGGTCCGGGCCCATCTCAGCGTCTGCTTCGTTCGCGGAGTCCAGTTCATTATCGGATTCGAACTCCGGGTCATCCTCCGGCACCGGGTCCGGAGCGAAATCAAGCTCGGTGTCGGTACCGAGTTCGGATGCTGCCTCCAGGTCTGCTTCGAGTTCGGCTGCCAGCTCCAGAGTCGCGTCGAGCTCTTCTTCGACGTCCAGATCCGGGGCGGAGTCTGCCTCCAGTTCTGCCTCCAGCTCTGCTTTGAGCTCCGCGGAGAGTTGAAGTTCGTTGGCAAAGCGGATCGGGAACCTGAAACCCAGATCCTCAACGAACTCGGCATCCGTCTCCTGCTTCGATGCAGTGACTGGCCGGGCCAAGGACGGGGGTTGTGGTTGCGCTTCCTGGTGTGCGAGCGGTGCTCGCTGGGAGAGCCGGTAGACGTGCTCGGGCAATTCGAAGGCGGTAGTCGCCAGTTCGACCGGGGCCGGCTCGATGTCCGCGCCGTTGACGATCGTGGCATCCATCAGGTAGGTGCGCTCGCCGCCGCCGTGGGGGTGGTGGTGGGTCACGCGTGCGCGGCCGCGGATCCGGATGGTGCCGGGTGCCGCGATTCCGGCGACACCGGTCGGCGCGAGTGGGGTGCCGTCGGGGGCGAGGTCGAACTCAATGACGTCGTCGTCGAGGACGAAGTCCGCGTCCAGCCGTAGGCCGATGGACTCGCCGTCGGCGGTCACGACGATGTCGTCACCCGTGTGCTCTACGGGCAGGTTGCGGGGCAGGTGCCAGGTGCTGTCGTCATCCAGGGTGATCTCCACGGTGCCGAACTCGGTCTTGGCGCGCTGGATGACCTCCCATGCCTTGTCCTCGTCGTTGGTCCTCAGCCAGACCCAGTCGCCGGGGGCGAGGGTGTCCGCCCAGCGCTTGTTGTCGGCGCTCTGGTCGGGGCGCTGGGACTGGGCCTCGAAGAGCTGCCACATGGCATCGCTGGGCGAGTCGGCGTTGTCGTTCGCGCGGTCGTGGTGGGCGCGCTCCTCCAGGATCGTGTGATTCAGGCGGACGAGGTCGTCGGCGCTGAGCCGGGTGCCC
The DNA here is from genome assembly GCF_003721215.1 of Streptomyces botrytidirepellens. NCBI lineage: Bacteria > Bacillati > Actinomycetota > Actinomycetes > Kitasatosporales > Streptomycetaceae > Streptomyces > Streptomyces botrytidirepellens. The sequence continues at coordinate 37,314 of NZ_RIBZ01000209.1, read as the reverse complement.
AGATGCGTGTCGCTCCAGTCGATCGGCGCCCCGCTCGCGGTGCGCAGTTCGGTGAGCCGGCCCGCGAAGGTGCGCGCTTCCTCCAGTGAGGGCAGTCCCTCGAGGGGCTGGGGGGCGGCGAGGTCGCGGGTGGTCTCGGGGGTGAGGTAGAGGTCGGGCAGGAGTCCGTCGAAGGGCCGGCCGCTGCCGGCGGGGAGCAGCTCGTAGGTCTCGCCGGTCCGGCGGAGGGCGAACTGCCCGTCGTCGGTGAGCTCCACCAGTTCGCGGTCCTTGGCGAGCTGGCGCACCTCGTCGCGGCGTTCTCGGCCCAGTTTGGGGATCGTCGCGTATGTCAGGTGGGTGCGGACTTGGCCGAGGGAGGCGAAGCGCCGCTGTCCCGGGGACCTCCCCGGTGTCGCGGGCGCGAGGGGCGCGGCCACCACGACGTGGCTGGTGGAGCGAACCTTCAGGGGTTTGCCGTTTGTCTCGTTCAGCAGGGGCTCACCGGTGGCCGCGTCCAGGACCTGGAGCCAGCCGATACTGGCGCCCTTTTCCGAGTCGGACTCCTGAATGCGGACGAGGACCGGAACCTGGCGGGGAAGGAGGGCGGAGCGCAGCTGTCCGTCGTGATGCGGGTTGTTGACTTCGCCCTTCCACCAGATGGTGCCGTCCGCGGCGGCCACCTCTCCGATCTTCTGGACGGTCGTGATCTGGAATGCGTCCGGTCCCGGCATGGAGGGGTCGGTCTGCAGGGGCACGGTGGCAGCCGCGGTCTGGCGGGCGGGTGCCTTCAGGCGCTGGCCGGTGCTCTCGTAGTACTGCTTGGCGTAGCGCCCGTCGCGCTCGTCGAGGCCCTGGGTGACCAGGGCGTACCGGATCGCATCCTTGATGTTGTGGCCGTGCTCGTCCCTCCAGTAGATGGCCTTGCGCTGCAGGGCGCGGAAGGTGGGGTTGGGCATGTCCCAGGGGAAGGGCCGCCCTTCCGCGTCGCGGATACTTTCCAGCGCGTCCGCGATGCGGTTCGCCCGCTCCCGGGTTTTGATCTCCTTGCCCCAGGGACCGAACACGCCGGTGAGCCGGTCCGGAGCGCGGACCTCGTAGCGCTTGCCGACCGTGATGATCGCGAGGCGGCCGCCCGAGCTCAGGTGCGTGCCAGCCTCAGGTTTGCCGTGCTTGTGACAGCGCTCGACGAAATACTGCTGGGCGCGCTGGTCCGGGGCTGGTTTGTAGTAGACGACGCTGCTCAGGTGCGCTTTGAGCAGCATGTTGTCCGCGGCCGCGGGGTCGGCCTTCTTTTCCTCGGGGGTCAGGACGAAGCGCGGGGCCGGGACCGGGGCGGGCCCGGTTGCGGGCTTAGGGAGGGGCTCGTTCTCGGGGACGCCGGCCAGGAAGCGGCTGAGCGCGACTGCGGCGCCCTCGGGGCTGGCATAGGCCGTGCCCTCGGCCGGGGCCAGCTGCCCGTCCGGGACGAAGCGGTAGCCTTCGGCGCTCGCCACAATCGTGCCCAGAGGAGCGCCCCCACGCAGGACTTCCTGGGTGCCGCCGGGATCGGCGGCCCCCAGGGTGAGTGCTGCCAGGTCTCGCTGGAAGCCGTCCCGGGGGCCGAGCTGTTCGGCGTCCTTCTGCTGCTGGAGCCTTCGGTCCAGTTCGGCGCGCAGGGCGTTGAGCTGTTGGGCCGCGCGGACGCTCGCACCGGTGTCGGTCGGACCGGCGTGCACGTTGAGCCACCGGTCGAGGTCCGTCGCTTTGGCTTCGAGTTCTGCGGTAGGCATGCTCTGCGGGGGTCCGGAGAGCAACGGGGGCTTCGGCGTCGGCTCCTGAACCGGCGCGGGCGCCGCCGCGTCCGGGCCGGTAACCCGCTCGGGCCGGTCCAGGAGGGTGACGGGGGGCTGTGTGGCGTTGCGCCAGGCCAGAACGTCATCGAGACCGTGGGAGTCGCCATGGTCGTCGCGCAGGGTGTACTTCCCGCACTCGGCGACCTGGACCCACTCGCCGATCTTGCGCCGCGAGAGGATTTCGACGCGGGTGCCGTCCTCTCGCGGTGCGAGCTCGGCGACCGTCCACCGGTCGGTACGCCGGGGCCAGGGCAGTTTGCGCAGTTGGGTCAGGAGCTCGGCTGGCACCTCGCGTGAGACGTCCGGCTCCGGGGCGGGCGTCGGATCGTTTTCGACGGGCGGCTGTGTGCTGGTGGGGGTGGGTACCGCGATCACTTGGTCGCGGGTGAAGTCCACCGTGCGGCCATCCGGCGTGACACCGATGAAGTAGTTGTCGTCGGCCAGCTCCACGCTGACGGTGCTGTAGAGCTGTCGTTCCCCCTGCTGCGGGGCGGTGGCCGCGTGGGCAGGGTGGTGCGGATCGAGGATGCGGACCTGCTGGTCCACCTCGATGCTGGGCTGGGCGCTCGGGTCGGCGGCTATCCAGCCCTCGGGGGCGGGCTGCGTGCGGTTGAGGCGGTCGTGGGCGGCTGCTTCGCCTTCCACGGTGCCGCCCTCGATGGGCGTTTCGATCCGCCCGTTGAAGTGGACCTCGGCGCCGAGGGTGCCGGAGAGGTACACAGGCTGGTGGAGCTGTACCTGGTCACCGCCGACGGGGTCCCAGGCCACGTAGACCCGCATGCCGCCGGTGCCGTCACTGGCCTGGATCTTCACCAGCTGGTGGGTGCCGCGGGTCTGCTTGGCGATGACCTTGCCCAGGACCGGTTCCAGGGCGTGGCCGGTGCGGTTGGGCGGCGCCTCGGCCGTGCTCGGGGCGGGGGCGGCCGGGGCGGGGGCAGGGACGCGCAGTTCGGGCGCGAGGGCGAGGCTGTCGCGGATGCTCTCGGCTTGTTCCTTGTCCGCGAAGAGGGCTTGGAGGGGTTCCTCGCCGTGGTTGTGAATCCAGACGATTTCCCCGCTGGTGCGGTCCACCACGGCCCACCGTTTACCGGCGTCGGTGGCCCGGGCGATGACCTGGAACGCCGGGACATCCGCGGCCGACGGCTGCACTTCCGCGCCGCCGGACCGGGACACGGTAGCGGCGTAGGGCCCGGCGCCGGATACATGCTCACGCGGCGCCGCAGATGCTTGCTCGGCGCTCTCAGCGGCGACGGTCTGGCTGTCGGCTTCGGCCGACTGTGCAGGCTCGGCTACGGGTACGGCCGGTGCGGCGAAGAACTGCGTGCTGGTCCGGATGTGGTCGATGTTCTCGCCTGTCTCGGCGTTCTCGATATCGACGACGCCGCGCGGCCTGAACTGGAGGCGGACGAGAACCGGCTGCGCGATCGCCTTCTCTCGGCTCGCTGCCCGGCCTCCCCACCACAGGGCGCCCTCGGGACCGGCGAGTGCCTTGGCCTCGCCGGGCTTCATCGCCTCGAAGGTGTCCCGGGATGGAGCTGTGACTTCCTGGGGGCCGTCGGCGCTGGGGAGCGCCGGGTCGGACTGCGGGTCCTGGCCGGTGGCCGGGGCAGGCGTGTCGGGGACGAGTTCCTCGCGCGGATCCGGTGCGTCGAGGGTCTGCGAGGAGGGGGCGGAGGCGCCTTCGACGGGGCTTGCGTGAAGCTCTGTTCGGAAGTTGCCACTCTGGGTGTGGCGTTGGTGGTCGACTACTCGGCCTGGCGGATCGAACGACGCCAGCGCACGCTCAGCCTCCTTGAACACTGCCTCATCGCCATAAACCCGCAGCTCAAAGCTCTTGCCGTCGCGCGACATCAGGTAGCTAGTGTCATACGGCGGCTCGGCCTGGACCACGAATCCCTTGCCCCAGCGGAGCAGGGCTTGATCGATCTCAGCGATCCACGCTTGCTTGTCCGCTACCTCGGAGGTGGGCTCAACCCAGATCTGGTACCCGGGCTCCCGTTCAAGGCCCCCATCGGCCGCGGCACCCCCTCGGGAGGCGTAGCGCTGTTCGGCGAGGCCGCGCAGGTCCTCGATGTACTGAAGGGAGCCAAGGTCGAGACCGCGCATGCCGCGGGTGGCGGTGACGTAGGCCAGGCGCAGTTCCTCCTCCCCGGGCAGTTCCATGGGCTGGCCCGGGTCGGTGCTCGCCTTGGGGCCGCGGAAGTCGGTACCGACCTGGACCAGGTGCCACTCAAGCCCCTTGGACTTGTGGGCGGTCGACACGATGAGATCGGCGTCATCGGCGTTCTCGGTGAGCTGGCCGACCATGTCGATCAGGGTGTCCGTGCCATGCTCATCGACCAGGCGTACGAAGCTCTTGAGCTGTTTGGCACTCTCATGCTTGTCGACGTAGCGCTGTACCTGCTGCCAGGAGCGAAAGGGCACCAGCTCGGGGTGTTTGCGGGTCTTGCCCTTCTCCTGGAGTTCTTTGGCGCCTTCGGCCATGCGCTGCAGCTCTTCGCCGCCGCCGACCATGTGCACCGCGCGGCCTTGCGCCAGGGCGTCGAGGGCGGCGGCGACCACGCCGGTGTTGTTGCGGCCCAGGACGGCGTTGGGTGTGTCGATCGGCCCGATCTCGGTGCTGATCGCGTCGTTGCCCTCCATCAGGTAGGGCGAGTCGAGCAGCTTGAGGAAGACGTTGGCGATGTCGGCGACCTCGGGGCCGAATCGCCAGGACTTGTTCAGCGGCAGCTCGATGTCGGCCGGCCAGTCCTTGAGCGCGTTCTCCGCGCCGCGGAATCCGTAGATGGCCTGGTTGGGGTCGCCGACGATGACGACCTGGGCGGCCGTGCCCTGGGCTGGGCGCATGTTGTCGAACACGACCTTGCGCAGGACGGGGTTGATGTCCTGGGCCTCGTCGAAAATGATCGTGTCCGCGTGGATCTTGGGCCGCGACAGGGCCCAGATCTTGAGGTAGTCGTCGTGGTGGAAGTTCAGCTCCCGCGAGGCCGGGTCGGTCTTGTCCTCCCACGCCGCGCGCGCGTATTCAAGGACCTCACGGCGCAGTCGGCTGGGCCGGGCCGCCACCTCGAGCAGCGGGTGATCGAGGTCGGGCACGTGGTCCAGGTCGATCACGTCGGCGTCGCTGTTGCGGAAGGCCCTGATGGCTTCCTTGACCAGGACGACGATGTCCTCCGGCGCCAGCTCGGCGCCGCCGTCGACGTGGGGATGCGAGCGCACCCCGAGGAACTCGGCCCACTCGGCGTTGGCGTTGGTGCCCACGCCGCCGTCCTGCTGTCCCTCCTCCACCTTCTGCGCCAGGTCGGTGGAGCGCAGGTCGCGGGCGGCGAGGGAGTGTGCGGTGGAGACGCTGACGTGCCGCAGGCCCGCGAACTTCTTTCGGGCGTCCGCGGCGTTGGCCGAGTTGAAGGCCAGGTAGGTGATGCGCCGGTTCAGCATCCGGCGTGCCAGGGCGACCATCGTGCTGGTCTTTCCGGTCCCGGCCAGCGCCTGAACGGCCACGTTGAGCCCGTTCTGCGCGGCCACGATGATGGCGCGCTGCTGGGCGGTGAGCGGGTAGTCCTCCGCTTCCTGTGCCTTCTGCTCGTACGCGGCGCGCAGTTCCAGGGTCAGGGCTTGGCCGAGTCGGTCCCGGGTCTGCTGCCACTGGGCGTCCAGTACGTTGATGCGGGCCCGGGCGTCCTTCTCCAGCCGTGCCGCGAAGATCGCTGTCTTCGGCTTGGTACGCCAGCCGCCGTTGTTTGACTCCCAGCGGCCTGCCTCCTTGATCCAGGAGAAGTACTTGTCGTTGAGCCACGTGCGCAGCTCGGCGTCGCCCTCTCCCGGCTCAGTTCCGGTCACGATCACGTTGGTGCGCTCCCGGAACACGGCCAGGCGCTGGGAGGGGCGCGGGTTGGATTCCTCCCAGCGTTGCCCGGCTTCCGGGTCGGCCACCGGCACCGCGTCGGACTCGGCGAGCAGAGCCGTGTGCGCCCTGTCAGGGGAATCCTGCGTTTCGTTCACGGGTGTCTCCGGGTCGCCCGCTGGCGTCACGGTGTCCGCGATTGNCGTTTCGTTCACGGGTGTCTCCGGGTCGCCCGCTGGCGTCACGGTGTCCGCGATTGCCGGTGCGGCGGGCGCGGCGTCCTGGGACACCCCGGGCGCCGGGGTGTCGGGCTGTGCGGCTTCTGTTTCGGTGTGCGGCAGATTGCGGGAGGCGGTGTCGGCGATCGCGGCGACGGCTGCCTCAAGGTCCGAGTGGGACAGCTCGGGCTGGGCGGCAAGAGCGTCCTGCAGCGCTGTCGCGGCACCGTGGAGGGCGGTCAGGGCCTGCGCGGCGGCAGCGACGCTGCTGGCCTTTTCGGGCAACTGATCGCTGAGCATGATCCGGTCCAGTGCGAGCGCGGCGGCGGCGATGTCCCCGTCTGCGCCGGTGTTGAATCCGGAGCTGATGATGGTCCACCAGTGGCCTCGTGCCTGGGCTTGTGCCCGCTGGTAGGCGCCGAGAGCGGTGTCGTCGGCCATCGGGGTCTTGAACACGGCCGGCCAGATGGACGGCCGTGCCGCGGTGGCGAGGGTGCGCTCGGCTAGCTGTTCGGCGAGCGCGGCGAGGTTCTCCATGCGCTGGTGGAGTGTGGGGGTGCTCTCCTCGCGCAGCCGCTCGGCGACCATACGCGCGGCCCGGGCAAGCTCGATGGTGCGCGCGAGCGCCAACGGCTGCGGGACGGTGAACAGCTCCTCATCCCGCACCAGGGCGATGGCGGCGTTCAGGCGTCGCGCATCAGGACGGTCGTCCCTGGTCGCGTCGATCATGCGCTGCCAGGCCGTGATGTAGCGCAGGCCGGTGTTGTGCAGCTGCTTGATGCCACGGAGGAGTTTCTGCAGCTCCGCGGTAGTGTTGAACGTCTCGCCCGGCTCAATGTCCGGCACCGGTACCAGGCGTAGGGCGTGGTTGTCCACGGGCGCGGTGGCGCCTTCGGCTGCTGCCTGCTTGGCCTCCAGGCTCTCGAAGACGGGTATCTCGCGGCCGCGTGCGGACATCAGCGCCCGCAGCGTATTGATCTTCGCGGTGCGGGTCTCGTACGTGAGGTTCTTCGGCAGGGCGTGCCAGGACATTCCGTGCTGGCGGTGTGCCCCGTCCAGGTTGCGCCGATTGAAGCCTCGCGGCCCGCCGGCGACTTCGAGCGCGAATACGAGCTCGCGGTAGTGCTGGGCGGCTCCCCACACGTAGGTGTGGTCGCGATTGTGTTCGATCCAGACGTCCACCCAGTTCTGCTTGTTGGGCAGGTCGTTGAGTTCGGTGTGCACCTCGACCAGGTGCTGGATGGAGCGGTCGATGGTGTCCTGGCCCTTGATGGGGCTGTCGCCGTACAGGGTCTTGTGCTTGCCTTGGCCGTAAGTGCGGTTCTCGACCGAGCCGATCTTCTTCTTGTCCGGCCCGTACACCACGGTGCCGGGGTAGCCGCTGGCCTGGTGGTAGTCGGGGTACCCGGGCACCGGTGTGGCGTCGTCGGGCAGTTCGCCCTCGGGGGTGGCCGGTGTCTGGTCGAGGCCGAGTTCGCGCTGCCGGGCTTCGCGTTCGTCGCGGGTGGCTTCCCACTCGTCGTAGGCCAGGACGACCTGGGCGACTGCGCCGGCCACGGTCTCGAACGGATCCTTGGTGGTCCAGTTGTCGATGGTGGTGGCGGCGTAGCCGCCTTCGCGACGGGTGACGACGGAGCCGATGAGCTCGCCGTCCACCAGGACGGGGGCGCGCACGAGTTGTCCGTCGGCCGCGAAGTCCGCGATGGTGGCCCGGGCCACCAGGGCCCGTGCCGTCTCCTGGCCGCCGAGCCGGATCGCGTCCCAGGTGGATATCGGGCCGCTGACCGGTGCAGCCTCCGCAGTCCCCTCGGCCGCGGAGACGGAGTGGTCGGGTTCGTCCGGTGCCGGTATTTCCACGGTGTCGTCCGCTGACACGGCCTGATCCTCTTCCGCCGCCTCGGCGTCTGTGGTCTGCGGGGTGGTGTCGAGCGCCGTGGGTCCCTTCGGCGGCTCGGTTGTCTCCGGCCCGTCGAGGGTCGGGTCGCCCTGGAAGTCCTCGCGGCGCATCTGGGTCCACGGGCTACTGACCGGCACATCGGTCCGGGACGCTTCCTCTGCGGGAGTCGGATCAGCCGCAGGGTCCTGCTGGGCGAAGGGAGCTTCAGCAGGCCGCTGCGCGTCGGCTGTTGGCTCCGCTTCTGCCATGAGGCGCGCGGCGGCCGACTCCGGGTCTATAAGCTGCGCGGCCCAGTGCTCCATCACCTTGATGCTGGCGTGGGCCCGCTCGGGCATCACGTCCACACCGTCCGCGCTGGCCACCTCCGCCAGGCGCGCCAGGGCATCTCGCGCCGTGATGACCTGCTCACGAAGCTTCGTCACCGGCGTCGGCCTGCTCTTGATCGCCTCGGCGGCGGCATCGACGGCCTGCCTGCTGCGCGTCAGCTCGGCGTGACCCATCTCCGGGTAGCGCACACCGTTGGTGGGATGGAGGAGCGCCGCCAGTAGCTCGGGCCTCGCCGCACGGGCGACGATGGTCTCGGGGAGCAGGGCCAGCTCACCCACGGCCTCCCGAAGAGGTCCGTCCTTCGCTGCGGCCGCGCTCAGGCGATGGCTGACCGTGGTGCCCTGGCGCGTCCCGTCGACGGTCACCGAGCCGTCCGCGTCCCGGCTGATACTGGTCACGGTGAACGCCGGGGTCCAGCTCTCGGGCGTGAGCCGGTTGCCCTGCGGGGCGGGCAGCCGGACGGTGGCGCCGGGGCTGATCTGTGTCCAGCAGCCGCGCCGCCAGCCGACGGGGGCGATCTTGTGGCGCCTATCCTCGCGGTCGATCGCATACTGTTCCGCATCGCCCTTGCGGTCCAACGCGCGCACGGCGTTGCCGTCCAGATCGACGAAGACCCACTTCTCGCTCTGCTTCTGTGTACGGAGCGGATCGGGCATCTTGTCCCGGTGAACGACAGCCCCCAGGACCTCGCCGACCTCGTTGTACACCAGGCGGCCGCTGAGGCTCTTGAGCTCCTTCGGGTTGCTGAGGATCGCCTGCAGCTGAGCGCGATTTTTCTCCTTCCGGGCGAGGACGCCCGACACCCGCTCCCGCTCGGTGGCGATCTCTGCGCGGCGAGCCTCGACGAAGGGAGCGTGCGCGGCATCGGCCAAGGGCAGGTCCAGCCGTGCCTGTTCGGCCTCCAGGATCTGGGGGGGTGCGTTCCGCAGAGCGATACCGCCGGGACGGGCGGTGGTGATCTCACCGACCGGGTCGGCGGCGGTGAGCAAGTCCTGGCCGCGTCGGCGGGCCAGCACCTTGCCGTAGTAGACGGTCTCCAGCTCCACCGTGAGCTGATGCGGGTGGACCTCGGTGACCGTATGCCACCAGGCGTGCTGGCCTGCCAGGAGCACTTGGTCGCCTGCCTGGAACTCGAGCGGGCTCCACTCCCGCTGCTCCGCTGCCGAGAGGGCGTCCAGTCGGCGGCGCTGCTCGACGTCGAGTTCGGGCAGCGCGGTGTCGGCGGGGGCGCCGGCGTCGGTGTAGTGGACGGCGATGGATCGGCCGTGCTTGAGCATGCGCCGCACGAACAGGCCGGTCTTGTAGGCCCGTGTCTTCGGGAGAATGCCTGCGCGCTGGACCCAGGCCCCGACGCTGGGCATACGGGTGAAGTCTTCGGCTTCCAGGGCTGCCAGGACGTCCTTGTCGCTGTCGGCGACACCGTAGACGTACGTGCGGGTCTCATCGCCGTGGTCCCGCTCGTGGTGGATCCACACCGTCTCCGCAGTCCTGGGCCCGGTGACGGGAGCGGCCTGTTGCAGGGCCTGGTGGCGTTCGGCGATCTTCTTGGCGCTGGCGGACGGGGTCCGGGCGCCGGGCATGTAGTCGGTGCCGACCGCGATCGTCCACTTGACCGTGCGGTCCCCGCCGTCGGGGCCGCGCCCGTGGCCGATCCGGTCGGTGCCGTAGCCCACGGTGATGCGCTCGACGTCGTCGCGGACGCCCTCGCGGGGCGGCTCCAGACGCCACCAGTAGCCGGGCATCCCCTCGACTTCCTGCGCGTCGAACGGCATGGCAGTGCTTTCAGCCGCTGCCGCGGCAGACACCCCGACAGGGGCCTCGGCCCCCGGTGCGGACTGCTGCTGAGCCCGGTGGCGTTCGGCGATCCGCAGCGCGCATTCGGACGAGGTGAGACCGCCGGACACGAGCTCGTTGCCGACGGGGATCGTCCATGCCTTCCTGCCCTGCCACCCAGGCCCGTGCGCCTCGCCGATCTGGTCGTCACCGAAACCGACCGTGACGCGTTCGGTGCTGTAGCGGTCGGTGGCCCGCGGGGGCTCCTCTCGCCACCAGTAGCCCGGCATCCCCTCGACTTCCCGAACCTCGTACCGACTGTCACTCAGCGGAGCGGGAGCGGCGTCGGGGGCGTCCGGTGCGGAGGCGCTGCTCTGGCCAGCCGAGGTGGCGGCCTGGGCAGCAGGCGCAGGCACACCAGCCTGCTCAGCCGGCATGCTGCGCTCCTCTTCCGCAGAGGCGGGGATCGCCTCGTAGCGGCGCATGGCGTAGAGGGCATCGTCGACGGTGGGGCGCATTTCGCCGCCGTCGGGTTCGGTGCGCTCGTCGGGCCACCAGGCCAAAGAGCGCTGCTCGTCGGCGGCGTAGTGTCCCTCGCTGAGGTCCCATTCAAGGGAGAACTTCCAGTGTCCGACGATCGTGTGGGCCTCCAGGACGACGTTGATCCGCTCGCTGCCGTACCGGGAGGTGATGGTTTCGCGGGTCATGCTCCAGCCGCGGTCCTGGGCGGTCCTCCACAGCTGGTCGATGGTTTCGGGTACCGGGTGGTCCGGCTCCCAGACACCGCCCACCCTCACCGGTGCCCCGTCATCGCTCGCGTTGGTGGTGGCCGTCGAGGCCTCCGCCGCGGGGGCCGCCGTCTCGGCTGCCGGAGCGGGAACACGCTCGGGCACGGGCGCGGTACGAGAATCGGCGAAGGCCCGCAGGCGTCCTGGCATCTCGTGGGCGTGTCCGGACAGCACCCGGACCAGCCCGTACAGGTCGCTGGTGTGCAGGTCCTCGTTCTCGAGCTGGGTGCGCAGCGCGCGGGCGGCGGCGGCGAGGCTCTCCAGGGCGTCGGCCTTGGCGCGGAGCTGGTCGTCGTCGAGCTGGGCCCGCTGGTGTGGTGCGAGCTGTTGGAGTGCGTGCAGCACGCGGGTGAGGGCGGGCTGCTGCTCGTGGGTGAGCGGCCAGGCGCGGCGGCCGGCGGTGCGCAGCGCGTCGGTAAACGGCACGAGCTCGGCCAGGGCCCAGGACACGCGCGTGGCATCGGGGTAGGTGTGGTGGCCGGGCAGGGGCTGGGCCTGGTCCTCGGCCCAGACGCGCAGGGCGTTGAGGACCGCTTGGTGGAAGTTGTCCGTGCGGTAGGGCTGCGGGGGCAGGATGGTGAGCGGCTGGTCGGTCTGGTGGGGCAGGTGCTCCCCCATCACGGTGTGCCAGGCAGAGCCCTCCTTCACGAGCGTGGCCACGATGGTGTTGTCCGGGGTGCGCAGGGTGTAGCTGGGGCCGCTCCAGATGCCCGGTTGCGCCACGACGGTGAAGCCGTCGGTCCCGGGGACTGCGTAGGCGGGTTGGTCGGGGTGTTCGTCGTGGGTGATCTGCTCGTAGGGATGGTTGACGTTGGCTTCGTGCCCGTTCAGCGGCGTCACGGTCTGTGTCGCCGTGTTGAGCGGGCGCGGGTCGGGGTAGCCGAGGCGGGGCAGGAGGAACGGGTCCTCCGCCCAGAGTTCCATCGTGGAGGGGAATACCTGGCGCCACTGCTCGCCCCATACGGTGGCGGCGGTCCGGTCGGCGTGCTCGCGGGCGCGGTCGGCGAGGGTGGTGAAGGCGGGCCGCAGCTGGGCCGGAAGATTCTCAACGAGGTCGGTGGCTTGGGTGGCCCGGGCCAGCAGCAGTATCGCGCGGACGGCGTCGGACGGGGTGGTGGAGCTGGCCGCCCGCACGGCCGCGGTCGCCTCGCGCAGCGTCCGAGTGTGCGGGTTGTCGGCCGGCCAGTGCCGGTGGGCGCGCAGTGCCCAGGCCGTGGAGATGAGGTCCTCGGTGGCGCCGGTGAACTCTTCCAGGCTGGTGTAGGCGCCGCCCTCGGGGGTGGTGGAGTCCAGTTCGAACAGTGCGTCCGATTCCGGCGGGGGCGCGAGGTAGCGGTTCCAGGAGTCGGCGAGTGCTTCGGCGGTGGGCGCACCGGTGGCCTGCAGGGTGTCCCAGACCGTTTGCTCGGCCGCGTCCAGCCGGTCCCGGGCCGCGTCGAGCTCGGGGGTCGATGGCGCTGCGCCGGTGTAGGCCGCGTCGGCGTTTAGCAGTTCGCGGCGGGTTTCGTCGGTCAAGCCCAGGTGGATCCAGGCGGGCAGTTCCTCCCAGCGCATGAGCATGCTCATCGCGGGCCGGTCGCGGGTCCCCTGGAGGGAGATGAGGAAGCCTTCAGGGGCGGCATCGAGCCGTCCCAGTACGCGCAGGTCCTTTCCGCGGGGGGAATCGAAGAGCCTGGCGCCGCGTTTGGTGGCGACCAGTTCGTCGCGCCATGCGCGCCACTGTGCCGGGTTGTTCATCCGGCGGACGAACGCGGCGAGTCCTGATCCCGTCTGGGGGACACCGGAGTTGAAGTTGCCGAAGTCTTTGATCAGGGTGCGGATCGCGGCGTGCTGTTCGGCCAGGGTGATGCCGGGCACCGCGGACTCCGCGATCTCAAAGTCGGCCGAGTCGGCGGGAACTCCGGCATCCGGGCCGGTGGCGGTGGCGGGCTGCGTCTGCGGGAGGCTGGGTCGGGGAGTGCCGTTGAACAGCGCGTCCCAGGCCGCCGAGGTGACGGTGGCGCGCCACCGACTGTGGAGCGTCTCGGCCGCACGCGCGGCGTCGGCGAGAGCCGTGGAGGCGTCCTGCGGGAGATCCTGTGCCGTCCACTCCTCGCGCAAGGCCGCGATGGCCGCAGTGATGTCTTCAACAGCGTTGTGGAAGTCGAGCGGCTGAGTCAGCAAAACGCGGGTGAAGGCGTCGAGTGCCTCCAGCAAACGGGCTTCGGCACCTGGCCGGGCCGCCCTCTGCTGGAAGTGGTGGGTATCGGCCAGAGCGCGGACGGCGTGGCCGAGGGCCTTGCGCGGGGCTCCGATCTGGCGCCGACGGGTGAAGGCCTCGGCGGCAACCGCTGCGGAGCTGGTGTCCTGTTCGCGAACCGGTTCCCGGCCCGCAGGCGCTCCGGGAGTCGGCTGGCGCTGAGCGGATCCGGAAGCCTCGCTCGCGAGAGCTCGGGCTGTCTGGAGGGCTTCGTGGGCAAGGTCTGCCGTCGTCTGCCAGCTCCCCTCGCCCGTGTTGCGGGCAGCCGCGGTGAGCCGTTCTGCCGTCTTCTGAAGAACTTGGAGGTCGGAGTCCGTCAGCGGACGGCCCTCGCTTGAGCTGCGGATTTGCAGCCCCCAGCCGTCCAGGCCGAGCCAGTGCAGGCGGCCCAAGGCGTCGGCCTCTTCCCAGGTGGGGCTCTGTTGTCCGGGTGAGGATGCGTGGACGCGGCCGACGATGCCCTCGCGGCAGCTGACTTGGAAGGTGCCGCGGACGGTCTCGATGACCTCGTAGGGGTGGGCCGTCTGGTGCTCCTCCTCACTGGGCAGTTCATCGCGGTCAACTGCCGGGCCTGCTGTAGTGAGCGGCGCGTCGGCCGGGAAGAGAGCTTGCCACCGGCTGCTGGCGGCGGTCGCCCTCCAACTGGCGGCGTAGTCCTCGGCCCTGGCGAGAGCGGTAGCCAGGCTTGCCGTCGCGGCCTTTCCCCTCGCCTGCCCGGTCCACGCCTGCTGCACGGCGTGCAGTGCCTCGGCAAGAGCGACAGCGGCGTCGTGCTTCTGACGCGGGAGGTCGATGACGGGGGCGAGCAGGTCGAATTCGTCCAGCGCACGTCCGAGGTCGTGCTCAGGGCCCGGCTGCGCGGCACGCTCGCGGTAGGCGGCTGTGAGCGTCAGTTTCTCGACGGCCGCCCGCACCTCTTTGCCGCATTGCCGGATCTGCCAGGCGTCATCGAAAGGCTGTCCGGGGTCGAGATACGGCGTCGTCGGCGGAATGCCGTACTCGCCGCGAACGGGACCCGTCGCCCGCGTCTTGTCCTCGCGCTGTGCTGCCCCTTGCCGGGTGGGTGCGGTCGCGGGTTCCGCCTGCTGCGGCAGCGTGACAGTCGGTGCCGCAGGAACGGGCTGGTACTCGAGGCCCGTTGCTTCCGGCAAGGCCAGCGGGCGCGGCGCGCGCTCGACCAGCTCACCCAGAGGCACCGTGACGTGACTGAACGGGCCATGGACGAAATGCGCCAGTCGGTAGCTGCGCCCTCGCCCGTGCCAGCCCAAGCTGATGGACTTCCCGTCTCGGCCCTGATAGTCCCCTGCGTCCAGGATCCACCCCGCGCCATTGGTCGTGTGGGAAGTGGAGCCGCCCTCGAAACCGTCCGCCGACACGTAGTCGCCAGCGGTCAGCTCCCAGGGGTAGACGAGGTCCCAGCCGTGGCGGCCGCGGCCGCGGCTGTCCGGGGCGGGCAACGGATACTCCTGGGCGGTGGCCGCCACATCGGCGATGAGCTGTTGCGTCAGCGCCCGCGCTTCAGGATCCCGGGCTTCGCGCCTATGCCGCTCCTCGAACAGCTCGAGCTGCTTGTGGACCAGATGAAGATCCAAGGAAGGTTCACCGCTGTACGTGGCCCCGCTGGCCAGTGTTGTCAGGGCCGCGTGCGCCATCCGCCAGGGGTCGATCGCCCGGTAGTCCGAGGCTTTGCCGTTGACCTTCGGGCGCTCGGGGAGCCGGTTGAGGAAGCGCGCCGCGTGCTCGGCCAGTCGGTGGGGCATACGGGCGCCCCGGCGCACCGCGTTGCGGGGCGCCGGGCCCTGATGCCATGCGGCGGCGCCCTTCGCGCCTGCGTGGTCGTGCCAGGTCGCATCCTGAAGGCTGATCACGTGTTGCAGATCCAGCGGCCGCCCCGCTTCGTCGGTGCGTTCTTGCAGGCTGCAAGCCGCGGTAACCGTGCCTCGCACCGTGACCCACTGCCCGATCTCGGGCACCGAGTCACGGAACCGGCTGGCCTCCAGGTCGGCAGTGGTGACCTGGTGGCGGAAGCTGATCCGGTCACCGGCCTCCAGCGTCCGCACGGGCGAGAGCACGGTGAATCCCGCAGCGATCTCCTCATCCTGACGGGCGCGCGGCTCCTGGCCGTCGAGCTCTGCGTCAGCGGGCAGCGCGAGGTCCTCGACGGCCAGGCGCCGTACGGCCTCGCTCACCGTGTCACCGGTGCTGGTACGCCACAGCCGCGCGACGTGGCCGGCGAGCGGTGAGGTGAAGGGGAACGCGGCGCTTCGCTTGGGCCCGTCGAGGGCCTCCTCTGCGCGGGCAGCGAACCGCAGCGCGGTGCGCCGGTCCCCGATCGGCGGCGTGCCGGGGAGGTCGGCCATGGGGCCGGGGAAGGCAATGTGCCACTGCCCGTCGTCCGGGTGCTGGTAGACGGCGAGATTCCCGCTCGGGGTCAGGAGGAGCCCGCCGGGCTCAGCGATGGCGGCAAGGTGGGCTGCCCGCTCCGGGGTGAGGGAGTTCTCGCCGGGTTCGGCGAGTTCCAAGCTGTCGGAGCGCAGGTGGTCGATAAGGTCCTCGGCGAGCTCGAACCGCCGCTCATCCCCTGCCGATGGGGCAGCGAAGCGCGGCTGACCGGCCAGGTACTCGAGGGCTGCCTGGGGTTCGAGGGGGGTGAAGACCAAGCGGTGCGAGCGCACCGTGCCCGGCCGCGGGGGGAGTTCGAGAAAGATGGCGCCATCGGTGTCGGTGTAAGCCAGTCCACCGGCCGCGATGAGTGAGCGCACGGCGTGGGTGACGTCGCGACCCTCCCAGGGCGCCGCATCGCCGGAGCCAACAGGGGCATAGAGGCGCCAGGGGTCTGCGGTGAACAGCTGCGCGCGTGCGGCGCGCTGCGTGCGCCGTGTGGCGCTTTCGTCCCGAGCCCTGGGCGAAGCCGCCTGGCGCTGTGGGGCTGACAGGTGGTCCCAGTGTCCCTCGGCAGCGGTCTGCTGCAGGCGATGGGCGCTCTGACGCATCACCGTCGCCCACTGGTGGACGCGGCTCCGGACCTGGGCGGGGGCGTCACGTTCGGTGAGGAACGTGTGGAGCGCGTCGGCGGCGTCGGCGAGCCGGAAGGCGTAGGGAAGGGTGGTCTCCGGCGGTGCCGGTGTGTTGCCCGGGCTCAAGGTCTCATCGGCGAGCCCGGTGGTGTACAGCAGTGCGTGCGATACCGGGTCGGTGGCCCGGAAAGCATCGGCCAGTTCCTGGTCGGCCTCCCAGTCCAGTGGAGAGACGGGCACCTCGGCGAGGTGGTCACGCCACTCGCGGCCGTTCGCGTAGGGGTGTGCAGTCTCGCTGTCCTTTTCTGCGGTGTTCTTGTCCTTCTGGACGGATGCGGTGGCAGGACCCATCTGTGGCGGCGCGGCGTGGGATCGGGCTCGGTCGTTGGCGACACGACTGGCTAGGACGCGTTCGACTACGGACAGGTCTTCCTCGACGAGAGGAACACTCGGCTCCCCATGAAGTTCTCCCTGCGGGGCAGTCCAGCCGTGGGCGGATGAGACCGGCTGTGGGAGGTGCTCGATCATCTGCGGTTCAGGCACGTGGAGCTCGATGTCCGTGCCGTCGGCGTCAGTGACCACGATCGTGCTGCCGCGTACGTCCCGGCCATCGTGCCGTAGAACGTGGTAGCGGCATGCCTGCAGCGTGCCGGTGACGCTGAGTGTGCCGGTGGGGTCCCCCACCGGGGTGCCGCAGGCCTTGACCTGGTGGCCCACTTCTGCTTCCCACGGGAAGATCCACTGCCCGCCGGTGGGTGCGGGGATGCGGGGCGGTACGACCGGAGCCTTGTCGGGGTTGAAGGGCCGATACGGGTGATCGATCCGTTCCAGCGCCTCAAGCAACTCCGTGCGCACACCCATCGCCTGCTGGGCGGCGCTGACATGCGTCTCGCGGTCGGGGTGGTCGGCGCCGCGGTCGAAGTCCTCGGCCAGCGTGGCCAGGTCGGCGGCTATGCGCAGCAGGTCCTCGCGCACGCTGCCGGTAGTCACCGCACCGTCGATCAGTGCTTTCAGGGCGGCACGGCCGCGGCGGGAGGTGTGCTCGGCGCGCCGCTGGCCGCGGGGCCGCCCCTTGTCGATGTTCTCCGGCAGGCTGGGCCAGGCCGCGCGCAGATTCCGCGCGAGGGTCCGCACTTGCTGGGGCAGGGGCGGGGAGGCAGCGATAGGGGCTCGGGGCGCCACGCGCACCTGAGAGGCGTCACCGCTGCGTCCGTCGTCGCTGGCCCAGCTGCGGCCGGTGAACCATCCGCTGTAGGTTGCCTGGGGCAGGCCGTCGGGACCGACGGGAAGCTCGTAGAAGTGCTGGGAGGCGTCGGTGTGCCACTTCGGCTGGGTGCCATAGAGGGTGATCGACTGGCCATCCAGCCCGTCGGTGTCGCCATCGAGGTGCTCCAACAGCTCGGCGTCGACCGGCACACGGATCGCCACCTGGTCACTGTTGCTGCCATCCAGCCTGCCGAGCGCACGCCAGGTCAGCCGCTCCGTGAGGCCCTGTGTGCCGGCGGCCTCCGCCGCGGTGGCGAGTGCCTCCTCCCGCTCCTCCTCAACCCGCAGACGCTCGGCGAAGTAATCCGTCAAACCCAGCGGGGCGTCGATGCTGTGGTCGGCCAGGGCACGGGTGACGGCCCGGGCGAGCAGCTGGCCGTTCCCGTCGCGCCAGACGCGGCTCAGCGGTCCGGCCAGCGGCGCGTCGAACGGGTACGGCTCAGCGTCGGTGCCGGTGATGCCTTGTACCGTGCGGGCGGCGGTGCGAGCGGCGTCGAGCGTGGGGAAGGCGGGAGCGTCCTCGGTTCCGGGCACAACAGTGCAGGCGCCAGGCAGGTACAGGCGGTAGCCGTCGCCCTCGCTGTCGGGTACCAGCGCGAGGCGGCCTTCCATGGCGAGGCCCGAGCGCTGCGCCAGGCTGTGGAGCTGCTGGCGTCGTTCCGGGGTGAGGTCGCTCTGGGCGGGGGCGATGAGCTCGGGCGAGGTGCTGGTCCAGTGGGCGGTGAGCGCGTCCGCGTCGGCGAAGCGGACTACGGTGCCCTGGGGCTGGGGGATGGCGGGGACCCGTTGCGCGAAGACGGCGAGTGCTTCGGCGCCGGTCAGGGGGGTGAACACCAGCGGGTAGGGCTTGCTGGGGGTGTGTACCACCAGCGCCCCATCGGAATCGGTATCCAGCACACCGCCGGAGGCGAGGAGCGCCGCTAGTTGAGGGGTGAGCTCCGCGCCAGTGAGGGCACCTCCGGTGTCTTCTTCCTGGTAGGCGCTCCAGCCATCCAGCTCAAGCGCTGCCGCACGAGCTGCGGCCCAGGTCGTGGACTGCCGCGCGCGATGGCGCTCTTCCAGCTCGTGGCGGTTGGGATCGCGGTGGTTGATGCGTGCATCGAGGTCATCCCAGGCGTCCGGGACGGCCGCCGTGATCTCCATCCACGCCAGCAGTCGCGGGATCCGCTCAAGGGCCTGGTCTGCCTTAGGCGCGAACTCCTCCGCCCACGGGGAGTCGTGGACGAAGGCGGCATAGGTGCGCGCCGCGGGCAGCGCCATCCGCGCCTGCAGCATCAGCCCGTCGGGATCGCCAGGTGCCGTGTGGTGGACAGCAAACACGGCGCGGTGGATGTTTTGCAGGAGGGTGTGCTCGACCGGGTGGGCGTAGCGGAACGCCGAGTTGAGAGCGTCCCACGGCTTCTGGTGGTCACGGTCGGTGCGTGCTCGTCCGACCTCGGTGTGGGCAATCGCGGCACGCAGTGATTCGAAGGCGCTCCAGCGCCATGCGGCAGGAGTGTCCCAGGTACGTGGGGCTCGGCTGGTCTCGGACTGCTGCAAGCGGTCCGCTGCGGCTGTCGCTAGCTGGGTCCAGGCATCGCTGAGCCACTGGCTCACCGATGTCGGGGAGGTGTCGGCCAGGAGCCGGTCGACCAGTGGCGCGGTGGCGTGGGCGATGAGCCAGTCCCAGGCGCCGCTGCGGATCAGGGCCGGGGTGGGGCCGCGGTCAGGCTCGGTGGCGGCCACGGCAGTAAGCAGTGCCTCGTCGCCAACAGCGCGCGACATCAGTTCCGTCCACGCCTGCCGCAAGGCCGGATCGGTGCCGATCTCCCGGCTGTCTGCGGGGGTCTCGTCCGCAGGGGCCGCGTGGCGGGCAGCCCCTGCGGGCGAGAGTTCTTCCAGGTCGTTCCCAGTGGCCTGAACGTCGGCCGGCGGGCCGTCCGGATCCGCCAGCCTCTCCTCGAAAGCGCCAGGATCTGTCTCGTGGCCCGGGGAGGGAGCCTCGGGCTGCGCCTGCCCGGACGGGCCGCCCTGTAGCGCCGATGTGGGCGCGGCCTCCGCCGTGGCCTGGTGGTCGGTGGCGGCCTCGCGGTGCTCGGCCCAGGGGCGGCTGGGGTTGGTCAGTTCTGATACCGCCCAGGCGCTATGACCCTGGGCATAGTCCTCGACCAGATGCCGCAGCCGCGCCGCGCGGGCGCGAACGAAGTCGCCGCTTCCCTCGCCGTGCACCTCGACGAGGGCGCGTTCGAGCGCCTCGCCCCGGGCCCCGTGTTCAACCTGCAATTGCTCCAGCATGCGGTAGACGCCGGTGCCGTGCAGGGCGTGGCGCCGCGCTGACTGGCCCAGGGGCCCGGGCGGGTTGCTGGCCAGCGGGAAGTCCTGGTCGAGGGCGGCCAGCTCGTCCCACAGCCGGTCAAAGCCCTCGATGGAGACGAGATCCGGGTGGCTGATGTCCAGGGGGGCCAGCAGCCCGGTGAGTTGGCTGTGCAGGGGGCCCATGGCGGTGGCGATGACGCCGAGCCGTACGGCAGCGGGCCGGGCGTCGGCGGCGGGAGTGTGATCGCCGACGGGCACGGCTCCCTCGGGCCGACGCACCACCACGGCACCGTCGCCGCGCCGCTCGGTGACGTATCCAGAAGCCCTGAGATCGCGGTCGAGGGTGATGCGCCCGTGGGCGACGACGGCCGTGGTGGTGCTGGCGCCGGGGAAGTCCCGCTCCGTGGCCGGGTACACCTGGTAGGTCTCGCCGGGCTCCAGCCGGGAGCGCTTGGCGTCCAGAACGGCGCGGATCTCGCTGGCGAGCTGCTGCCGCTCCGCGTCCAGGCCCTGCGGGACGGTGACGGTGACCTGGCGGGCTTCGCCGCGGTGGGCGCTGCGCGGATGGTCCTCGGCGACGGTGCTCGGCTTCCAGCCCAGGGTCCGCAGGTGGTGGATGCGTTCGTCGCGCTGGTTGGGCGCCTCGTACGGCATCATCGTCATGGTGATCGCGATGCTTCCGTCGACGCGCGGCCGCAGCGTGTATCCATCGCCTCCCCACGAACCGGGGGTGAGCCCGCTGTCGTCGAGGACCCGGGCCAGGGCTCGCTCAGCCCAGGTGGCCTTGCCCAGGGGCGCGGTGGCCGGGGAGGGCGGGCACAGCGGAACCTGTTCACCCTTGCGGAAGAGTTGCGCGCGGGCCCGGTCGTCTTTGGCGGAGGCGACCCAGTCGGCTGCCATGGACGATGCGGTTTCGCGCAGGGCGAGGATGGTGTCGCGGTCGGACCAGGGCAGCTCGACACGTATGGCGTGCTCCCACAGGCAACGGGCAGCTCGGGCCAGGTCGAGGGTGGCCCGGTAGGCGTTCTCGCGCTCCTCCAGCCTGTCGTCGCGGGCCAGGATCCGCGCCGCGCGACGCAGCGAGCCGGCACCGAGATCGTCGGTGGTGGGGGTGGACAGCCTCTCCCGGATGGTGTCGAGGGCCAGGACCTTCTCGACCTGTTCCAGCAGCGGGCCGCGCCCGTTACGGAAGGCGGTGATGTTGCGGCGCACCGTGCCGTCGGGGAACTCTGCTTTAAGCGCCGCGGCGATGGCCGCAGGGCGCGCCGCCTTAACCGACTCCCACCAGCTGCCGAGCGGCCCTGCGCTCAGGAGGTTGCTCCCGGCACGGCCGACGGCCTCTTCGAGGAGCTGGACCTGCTTCTCCGGCAGGCCCTCCTGCCACTCCTGACCGGTGAGCCAGACCCCGATGGCCTGCTCGGCGATCTCAGGGGCAGCGCCGGGTTCGGCGTGCGCGATCAGCGCCTCGTCGGCTTCCAGGCGGGCCCGCAGCTCCAGCAGGGCGAGCTGCAGATGCGGATCGGCGTCGCGTTCGGTGGCGGCCAGGCGCTCCCCGTGTGCTGCGGCGGCTTGCGCCGCGGCGTCGAGGGCGATGCCGTTGTCGATCCGATTGTGGCGGCGGAACCGGGCGGTGCCCTGGGCCTGTTCGGCGAATGTGGCCAGGGCGGCGTGATCACTGTAGGCCACTCCCCGGTCGCGGGCCTGCATGAGCCCGGCGAGCACCATGGGCGCGTTGCCCACGCGGTGGGGCTTTTCGGCGTCGACCACCACGGCGTACACCAGTGCCAGCAGGTTCTCCTGCGCGGTGCGTGCGGCCGCCGCATCAGGGTAGGGCTGCGCGCCCGGCGGCACCGGGGTCGCGGCCTGCGGGTCCGGGGCGGGCGCCGGACGGGCGCGGGGGTGGCGCTCGTCGGTGGGCAGTGTGGCCAGATGGCGGGTGAGCCGGTCGGCGTGGCCGCTGGCGGCCTTCTCCAGCTCGCGGGCCCACTGTGCCCGGCTGCCGCTACGCCCTGCGGTCAGGGCCTTGGCCGCGTCCGCGAGCCGCCGGTACCGGTGGATCTCGCCGGCCGCCCCGCCCACGTCCCGGTGCCCGGCACACACACGCAGCGCCGTGTCCAATTCCCGGTTCAGCTCTGCGGGTTCGGTGTCCGGGTGAGGCAGGTGCTGCAGGAGATAGGCCAGTGCCGTGATCTTCTCCTGGGCGTGCCGCATGTCCTGCTCCGCGTACGTCTCACCGGTGGTGGTGATCTGCTGCGGCGCCAGCCGCTGGGACAGCCGGTCGGCAGCGGTCGCGACGAGCTGGAGAGCGTGGTGGGCGGGCACGGCGGTGTGACGACTGCCGTGCCGCCCGATCAGGCTTTCGACGGCTTGGCGGGCCTGTCCGGCGGCGTCTCCCAGCGCGCTCGCGGCAGTAGCTTGGACGTGCCAGGCGCGGCCCCCGCCGAGGGAGGGCATAGCCTCTTCGAACGCGGTGACCTGCTCGCGGTCGGTGTCGGCCAGCAGGAACAGCAGGTGACGCGTCGCGGCCTTGTGCAACTCCCCCAGCGCCGCCACCGCAGCACTGAATTCGGCCTCCGTGGTGATCGGCACGGCCGTAGTGGCCTCGAAGGCCTGGGCGAGCTCCTCCAACGTCTGCCGGAAGGGGCGCCGCCGGTTGAGCGTCATGTGGTCCGTGGACTGCTCGCCCACCGGCGTGAAGACCTGCCGCCCGCCGTCGCGCCCGGTCAGGCTCAGCACGCCGTTCTCCCAAACCGGGGCATCGGCACCAGTGCGCCGGGCGAGCGCGTACAGCTCGGCTGTGGTGTAGGTGATCGTCTCGTCCCAGGTGTCGCCGGCGGCGGTGCGCATCAGCTGGGAGGCGGGCATGTGTGCGCCGATGGCCTGGGCGAGGGTGCGGGCCCGGCGCTGCTCGCTGTCCTCGGACCCGGTCGGCCATGTGGCGTCACCGGCCACAGTCTCGGCGGTCAGGTGCATGCGGGAGACGTGGTCGTAGGCGGCCGCGGCCAGTTCGCTGACCGTGGTCTCGCGGATGTTGTCGTCTTCGAGGCGGAACTGGAAGGTGTGGGCGAGGTCCATCAGCCGGTAGCACCACTGGGCTGCCTCGGGCAGGGTGGCGAACTGCGGGCCGGTCGCGTCCTGCCACAGGACGGCGGCCGCCTCGTCGGTGATGTCCTTGAGGGCCTTCTCGCTGAGGTACTGGCGTCCGCTCCAGGTGCGGGTGAACTCCCCCAGGGCGGCCAGGACGCGCAGGGCCCCGGTGCGGGCCGCGGCCTGGTCGGGGTAAGGCTCCTCCCCCTCGCCCATGCCCTGCGGGTCCGCAAGGCGCCACGCAGCCAGCTCGGCGGCCACAACCGGGGCCCCGGGCGCGGGCGTTTCGGTGGCGGCCGCGACCGTCAGGCGCGCGGTGACTTCGCGGAGCAGGTAGCTGTGCAGGGTGTCGGCGGCAGTGGTGGGTTCGTCGTCTTCGGCGAAGTACAGCTCGAGCAGCCCGGCGGGCAGCAGGTCCTGTCCGGCAGCGAGGTACTGCTCGGTGAAACCGCTGATCAGATCCTTTGGGTCGTCGCCGAGGCTGGCGCCCAGGCGCAGCCGAACGTCGATGTCAGCGCTGACCGCATCCGCCAGAGCGGCGATCTCCGTCGTCCACTCCTGCCAGGTCGCGGGCAGGTCAGTGCCTGCGGACGGCAGAGGACCCGGGGATGTGGCGTCCCCCGAGGCGGCGGCACGCAGGGAGTGCCACATCGAGCCGAACAGGCCGACCAAGTCGCCCATGGGACCCTTGTCGCTGTGCAGAGCCCGCTGCAGACGCGGTGACATCTCCGCTTCCCGCGCTTCGAGCCACGCCCACAGCGCGGGCGCCTGGGGGACCTCGGCGGCCGGGGAGGCGGTGTAGGTGATGGTGGCCATCAGCTGCTCGTCGGCCGCGGCCTGTGCGGCGAGTGCGTCGACTTCCTGACGCACCTGCGGGTCGGCCTCGTCGACGACGGTCTGCACGATGCGGGCGTTCCGGCTCGCGATGTTGCTCAGCGACACCAGGAGGTCGCCGTGATCGCGGTGGCCCTCGGCGTGCTGGACGTGCCAGACCTGGAGTGCGCGCTCGCTGATTTCGTGCAGCAGGGCGGGCAGCACCGGGGACAGGCTCTCGGTGATGTCGGCGTGCTGGTCGACGACGAGGTCGATCAGCCGCAGCAAGATGGCCTCGCCCAGGCGGTCCTCGGCGCGCAGTCCTCGCGTTGTGTCCCTCAGGCGCTGGGCGAGGTTGATGAGGCGGGTGTGCCGGGCCGCGAACCACGCGGCGTCGGTGGGCGGGTTCTCCGGTGCCAGCTCGGGCCTGGTCAGGTGCAGCACCCCGCTCTGGCGTGCCGCGTCCGCGGCGACGTCCGGGGCATGGCGCATGGTGGCTGCCCACCGGTTACGCATCTCCTCGATGGCGTCGGCCAGGCTCGCCCACCCGAGCAGCTGGTCGGAGGCCTTGCGGGATTCGGCCCGGGCGATGTCGCCGGCCTGCGCGATCAGGGCGTACCAGCCGTTGGGCGTGGCACCGGGCTTCGGGTCGTCCAGCAGGGCGTGCAGGCGGATGACCGCGTACTGCACATCGTCGACGAGCTCCTCGCTGGAGCTCAGCTGCTCGATGGGGCCCAGCTCCTGGGCCCAGTCGCGCCAGGTCTGCTGGAGACCGGCCAGGGCGGCCGTGGCGTCCTGGGCCTGCGCGTACGGCGTGGGGGCGGCCGCGGCTGCTGCCGCGAGCTCCGTGCTGCTGCGGGCGGGAATGCCCCGGGCGGCGGCCCGCGAGAGGTAGTTGTCCACCGAGCGCAGCACTGTGGCGAGGTCTTGGAGCGCCTGGTGCACAGGGCGGGCGGTGTCGTTGTCGGTCAGGCGCTGGTGGATCACTCGCAGCCACTGGCCGGCCACGGCGATGTCCAGCCAGTGCTCGGCGGGACCGCCGTTGCCGCCCGCCTCGGGCAGACCGGATTCGGCCTCCTCCACCGCCTCCCGGGCTTCCTCGGCAGGCCTCCGCACAAGCTCCTCGAGCAGTTCGCCGTGGGTGTCGAGCCACTGGCCGATGTTGAAAAGGAGGGTGTGGGCGCTCTGCACGGCCGTGGATCCGGGCGGGTAGGGCGTGGGGTGAAGGAGCTCCGGGTCCCACTCCCCCGGCTCCGGTTCGTTGACCGTGATCGCGATCTGCGGTGGTGCGGCTTCCGGCAGGCTGCCGGGCTGGCGGGCGGCGAAGGCGACGAGCGCGTCGCGCACCGGCCTATCGAGCGCCATCAGACCGGGCCAGTTCTCTGCCTGATCGTGGAGCAGGGCCGTGGCCTGGTTGGGCATGTGGTCCTGGGTGGCGGCCGCGAACTGCTCGGCCTCCTGCTGCGGGAGGGCCTGCAGGGTGCCGACATGGCGGTCGTCGGGCAGGCACAGGGCGTACGCCCCGTCGGCGGGCAGCAGCTTCATCCTGTGGCCCGGGCCGAGCCGCTCCTCCAGATCCCGGCCGCGGCAGACAAATAGCTCCTGCCCCTTCTGCACAGCGAACAGGTCGGTGGGCTCGGGGATCAGGGCTGTGCGTGCCGTCTGGGCAGTCTGGGCGGTGAGGTGGGTGACGAGAGAGTCCAGCGTGTCCGGGTCGCCGAAGAACGCGTGGGAGAGGTTCTGGTCCCCGGGCGTCCCGGGCTCGAGGAGCTGGTTGCCGATGCGTTCTTCGATCCAGTCGCGGACCTCGTTGAGGATGATGCTGTTGGCGGGGTTGTTGCTGATCACGAGGCTGGTGATGTGCGGGTCGGCGGCGGCCGCGTCCAGGAAGGTGTTGACGGTCGTGGCGTGCTGCTGCCACTGCGGCGGGAGGGGCAGGCGCCGGCCGGTGCGCGGCACCTCGGTGCCGCCGGTGCCGGTGGCCTCTTCGGCCAGCGTTCGTTCCAGGCGACCGAAGGCGCCGGTGAATCCGGTCGGAGTCGTATCCGCGGCCAGGGTGTGCCGCAGCAGCGGGGACATCGTCTCGGCCCGTTCGGCGAGCCAGGTGTTCAGTGCCGGGGCGAACGGCACGGGGGCGTGATCGGTCAGTGCGGATGCGGGCGTGCCCAGGGCCGCAAGAAGCCTCTGGTCGGCGAGTGCGGCGCGCGTGAGGGCCTGCAGTTCCTCCTCGAGAGCGCCCTCTTCCTCGATCAGGGTGCTGTGCAGGCGGCGCGCGTACCCCATGGCCGCTTCGGCGAAGTCGGAGAAGTCCTGTTCCAGGTAGGCGTACTCCCCCTCGTCGTTGTGCTCGCGCATGACCTGGCGGGCCAGGCCGGCGGCGGTCGCCAGCAGGTGCGGCCAGAAGGCGTGGATGTGACCGTCGGACGCGGTAAGGGGCCGCCGCTGGATCTCGGTGCACGCGGTGGCCAGCCGCCGCTCGGCGGCCGAGACCTTCTGCTTGCGGCACTGTTTCGCCGCGCTCTTGGCCCGGGAGGTCACGTTCTCGTGGGCCTGCTCCAACCTGGCGGTATCCACCACACCGTCGGGGCTGGTGAACGGCTCGGCCGGGGGCAGGTCGCGGTAGACGGCCTGCAGGGGACGGCTGGAGCCCCGCAGCGGCTCGTAGGCGATACCGGGGTTGGTGAGCAGGGTGTGGGCCAGACGCCCGAGGTAGGTGTGCAGCGCGCCACCGGTGCCGCTGCTGGACACCGGCGAGGTGAAGACCGCGCGGGCCAGGCCGTGCATGGCCGCGAGATGGGCGCGCTCGCCCCGCGGGATGAGGGCCGCATCCAGCCGTGCGCGGCTGAGCTCGCTGGAGGCCCGTTCGCGGAGGGCTGCCAGGGCCTGGGTGATCTCCTCGCTCGTGGTGTAGGGCTCGTAGGCGGAGGTGGCCAGCTCCTCGATCCAGACGTCGTCCGGCTCATCCAGGGGGGTGTGGGCCAGCCGATCGATGTGCAGCGCGGCACGGCGGGCCAGGTGACGCAACCTGCCCGTCATCGTCGTCCCGAACTCCCTACGCCCGGCCAGGGCTCGCGTGGCGACCTGGGCGCGGGCGTAGGCCTGCAGCCCGGCGGCCCAGTCATCGCCGGCGAGCCTGTTGATCGCCTCCCATGCCTCATTGAACTCGGCCAGGGCCTGCACGAATTCAGGGGCAGAGCCGGCGGACGGTTCCTTGGGAATGTCGTCGCGAGCGCGCACCACCAGGGAGTTCAGCTCCCCCACGGCGGAGGACGGAGCGTCGGGCTCCGACCGGTAGGGCTCCGGCCGGTCTTCGGCGATCACCCACCGCGTCTTCGCCGGAGGGTACGCCCCCAGGCGGGCGTCACGCGCCGCCTCCGGTGCGGCGTCGGCATCCGGCTGGAGGGCCGGGCTAGGTGCGGGAGCAGGGCGGCTCCTCTCCTGACGGGTCTGCGCGGCCCGCGCGAGAATCACCCGCAGCTGATCGCGCAGTTCGGTCAGGGCGGGTTTGGCCCGGCCGGAGTAGTCGGCGCCCGGCCGCTCCGCGATCTCTTCGAGGATGGCGTCCGCCGCTTTGAGGGCTTCACGCAGTTCGCGCACTTTCAGCTGGCCCGTCCGGCCGGGCCGACGCAGGTTCTCGATCGCATCGGCGCGCTGGTGAGACTCGGTGCGGGAGCCGCGCATGAACAGGTCGTCACGGAGACCGGTGACGGTCCACGAACGCAGCGGCCCCTCCAGGCGGGCGAGGGCTGCGGCGACGTCATCGTGCGTACGGAACGGGGCAACCGCGTCTGCCGGCTCCGCCTGCGGGACATCGCTGCTCTCGCGGTCGCCCGCGCCGGGAGCGGCCGTGCCGGGGGCAGCTGTGTCGGTATCGGACGTGCCCGGGCTCGACGGTCCGGCGGGCTGTTGCGGTGCACGTGCGACGGCGGTGTCGGCGCGCACGGTGTCGTCGTCGGCACCGCCGCTCGGAGCCTGGGCTGCCTCGGGGTTCTGCGCGCTCCACCTGCTCATGAACTTTTCGAACTGGGCGCGTGCGGTGGCCTTGATGTTGCGGGCGAGGTCGTCCTGCGCGTCAAGCTGGGCGAGTGTGGTCCGGTGGCTGGCCAGAAACGTCCGTGTCAGGTTCGCGAACGTGGTCAGGGGCGGTGCCATGGTGGAGCGGTCGCCGCCGTGTAGGGTGCGCAGCAGCCGTTCCGCCTCCTGGAGGCTCTGGGCCAGCAAGATTTCGGTGTCGTGGAACTCGTCGTTCTCCATGGCCGCGACCGAGGCGAACAGGTGCTTGCGCAGTTGCCTGAACGTGTGGGGGACGGCGTCCTGCGCCCATATGGTGCCGGCGGCCTGGTTCAGTGCGATCTCAGCGGCCTCGACCCGGGCGAATGCGTCCTTCCACTGCTTGTGCGTGGTGAACACCGGCACCACCTGCGGCGCCCGGACCTCCGCGGCGTCGGCCGGTTTGTCGGGCGCAGGAGCATCCTGTGTCGGCTGATCTTCTGCGGAGGAGAGTGGCAACTCCTCGGTCGTGCCTTCTGCGGTCCCCGTCGACCGCTCTGGCTGTTGGGAGGCGCTGGAGGACTGTTCCGGTACTTCTGGGGCGGTCGCCGTCGACGTGTGCTGGCGGCCCCGGCCAATCGCCGCTTCGAGCTCGCTTCGCCCGTCGGCCAGGCCCAACAGGTCGCCGATGTGAGGTGCTCCCCAATCGATGGGACGGCCCCGGACGTCGCGGGCGTCTTCCAACTCGTTCGCGAACTCCAGTGCGTCGGAGCTGGTTCGGTATGCCGCCCGATCGGTCATGATGGTGCCCGAGGCGACGTGGTAAACGTCCCACTTGCCTTTGCCCTCGCGGGTTATCAGGAAGTTTCCCAAGGCGGACAGTTGCGAGTTGCGGGCCAAGTCCATGTCCCGGCGGGCCGAGTAGGTGTCGATGCGGACCTGGGCTTTCTCGCGCTTGGTGGCGCCCTTCACCGCGACACCGTTGTGGGCGCGCGGCGGCTGCTTCCAGCGCGGGTCGCGAACCCCGTTGTTCAGGTGGTTGCGCGCGGAGGCCACCGAGGTGAAGCGGTGCTCGGTGCGGGCAGGTCGGTTTTCCTGAGCGAGGTCTGCTGATTCCTGAGGGTCGCGGGGGCCGGTAGTCACGGTGGGTTCGTTCGGCATGTGGGTGAGGCCTTTGTCCCCTTCGGCGAGGGGGTCTGCGGGGGCAGACCGTGCCGGGGGCTCGGGCGCTGCTGCCTCTGTCGGAAGCGCCGCAGCGGGTGCGTCCGCCGTGGACGCCTGCTCCGGGTTGCCGAGACCCTGCGCGAGGCCTGCCTCTTCCGCAGGGCCCTGTGTTCCTCGCTCAGCACCTTCCTGGCCGTTGGCGGCGGGAGCGTCGAGCGGTGCGGCCTCCTCCTGGGGCCGCATATCGCCTACGGGGCTGCTTGGCTCTGGAACTCCAGGCGTGGTCGGTGTTGGGGCGGGGGCGCTGCGGGCGACGCCGAGGAAACGGGCGTCGAGGCTGGAGTGGTCGCGACGCCGAGCGGTGAGGTGGCGGCCCGAGCTGACGATGCTCAGCAGGTCGGGGCTCTCCTCCATGAGCTTGTGCAGCAGGGTGTGTGCGGCGATGGGCTCGGTGCCCACCGTGTACGTGCCGCTCAGGTCGAGGTCGTCCAGGCGCACGTACTCGCGGCCGCTGTCGCCGGCGCCCGGGTCCGCGGTGGGCTCGGCGGATTGATCCCACTGGTCGAGGGCAGCGAAGTTGGCCAGGGTGGCGGACCAGCGCTCCTCGTGCAGCGCGGCGAGACGTGCCAGGCGCTTGAGGTCGGTGGCGGCGGAGTTACTGCCGAACGCTTTGATCCCTTCGGCGATGGCGGTGCACCACCACGCGGGAGTCACGATCGAGGCGCTGGGAGAGATGCGCCAGCCCTCTAGGCGGCGCTGGCGCAGCTGGCAACTCTCGTCGTGGAAGCGATCGACCGCCTCGGCCAGCTTGCGGCCGCTGGTGCTGGCGGCCGCCTGGGGGTGACCTTCGACGACGGCGCGCAGGGCTTCGGCGAGCAGCCGCTCGGCGATCAGGGTGCTGAGGCGGTCGGTGTAGTACTCGGGCCGCTGCGTAGACTCTTCGGCCTCGTCTTCGCTGGCCTCGGCCGATGCTTCCGGCACGGCTGCGGAGGCGGGCGGGGTCGGCGTGACCCACGGTGGGGGGTGTTGCTGGCCGGGCGTGGCGTCTTGCGAGGTGGGCACAGCGGACGATTCGTCCGCCGCCGGCTCCTCCGCGGGGGTAATGGCGGCGGGGGCTTCGAACGGTGCGGACTCCGTCGCCGAGTGCGTATCGCCTGTGGGGGCTTCCGGTGCCTGATCCTCAGCGGAGGAGGCCGACGTCGGCGGCGACGCACCTCGCAAGGCGTGGGGGTTGAACGGGGGAAGCGTGGAAGGGAGCGTCGCTGCTGCGGGACCAGTGTCGGCTGCCATCGAAGCCGCGCCAGCTGGGTCAGAAGCTCCGGGCGTGGTCTGCGTCGGGAGGTTGGTGAGTGAGGCTTCCGTGTCGTGATCGCCGTGCTCGCGGCTGTTCATGATCTGTTCGAAGCCGATGCGGGCTTTGCCGGTGATGTCTGCGGCCAGGCTTACCTCGCCCTGCCGCAACGTAGCGCGGTGGCGATGCAGGAACGTGCGCGCGCGGTCGGCGAATGCGCTCAAGGGCCGTTGCAGGGTGGTGCGCCGGTCGTCCGTGAGAGTTCGCCGCAGGTCATCCATCTGCCGCAGAGAGGTGTTCAGCGTGGTCTGGGCGTCGTCGAAGTCCTGGTCGTTGTCAGCGACGAGGGCTGTGTACAGCTGGGGGTTCAGGTTCGTCAGTGCAGCAGGAAGGTCCTGCCCGTCGAAGGCGGTCCAGGCCGCAGCGTTCAGGGCTTGCTCTGCGCTTTCCACTACCGCCAGTTCCCGTTGCCACTGCTGTGGTGTGGTGAATGGTGCCGGTCGACTGTTGGGAGGGGTAGTCGGTGTTTCGGGCGTGCCGTCGGGCGCGTGCGGTTCTTTCGAGGGAGCGGGTTGGGTCTGCGGCGGTGCCAGGGCCGCGTCGCGGAGGGCGGGCTCGGCAGGGGTGTCCTGGGCGGGTAGTGCTTCGTGCTGGAGGTGGGCGGGTTCCGGCGCCGCCGGGTGTGTCGCGGATGCGGCGGCGTGGTCGGCTGTCTCCAGCACCGCGTGTACGGGATCTGCTGCGACTGTGTCGAACTGGTGGGGAGTCTCCGTGGTCTTGTCCTGGGCCGCGGGCCCCAGGGCGAGTTGGAGTTCGTTGTGGCGGCGGGCTACCCGTTCCAGTTCTTCCTGGTGTTCAAAGGGGCGGCCCACGCGTTCGCTGGCCCTGGCGATGTTGGATTGCAGGCGCTGGAGCTGTGTGGCATGGCTGGCGACGACAGTCTCGAGGCTGTCGAGGGCGTTCTCAAGTTTCCTGATCAGGCCGACCGGGTCCTGCTGGGAGAGATCGCGCGGGTCGAGATCTACGGGGCGAACTGGGGCGCCGTGGAAGAACAGGGACAGAAAGTGTCCGCCCATGCTCGGCTCGGTGCTCACGGACAGGTCGAAGCCACCGAGGTGTCCCAGCTGGGTGATGTCGCGCCGGTTGTTGGTGGCGCGGCGCTCAATCTGGGTCAGGTGGTGCAGCAGGGCGGTGCCGGCCTCGCGCCGCTCGTTGTAGGCCCGCTGTCCCAGGCTGATGGTGAACGCATCCCCGTGGGTGGAGGTACGCCGGTCGAGGGCTTGTTGGGCGTTGCGGTGCTTTTCCTGCTGCTCGGCCAGGCGTCGGCTGCCCTGTTCCTGCATCACGCGGTAGGTGAACTGCTCGTCGTTCCACATCGTTTGCTTCAGCTTCAGCCGGGCGAGGTCGCCTGCGACGGAGTCCAATTCCGCCAGCTCCGGGCGGTTGGCGGCGACTGCGAAGATGACGCCGGCTGGGATGACGTTGTCGTCGTCGCCAGAGGCTTCGAAGATGCGGACGTTGTTCTTGAAGTCGAGGATGACTTCGGCGTAGCTCTGCTTCGTGTCGACTTTCTGCCACAGGAACGGGTCGTAGGATTCCAGGGTGACTGCGGCGAGGTGGTGGATTTCCTTGTTCTGGTTGCCCTGCCGCTTGGCGCGGCCCAGGCTCTGGGTAATGGGGGTGGCCTTCCATGTCGGGTCGATCTGGATGACGGCCACTGCCCGGCGCTGCAGGTTCCGGCCCGTGCCCAGGCCCGTGCGTCCTCCCAGCAGGACGTGGATGCGTCCCTCGTTGGCGGCCTGGTCCTGGCGGCGCTTTTGCTGCTGATTCTTGGCATCCTGCGCGAATTCGATCAGGCTGGACGGCATGCCCTTGGCCACAAGCAGGTCGCGCAGTGCGTTGTAGACGTCGAATTCCTTGTCGGGAGCCGGAACGCCCAGATCGCAGAAGCCGAAGATCAGGCTGCCTTCGTGGGGCTCCTTGTTGCCGTCCTTGTCGTAGTAGACGTCGTGGCGGTGCTCCAGCCACAGCGCGTAGATCTCATCGGCGACAACGTCGAGCTTCTGCCGGTGGCTGGTCTGCTTGCCGACCAGCCGGACATCCAGGGAGGCAAGACGGCCGTCCGTGGAGACCCACAGAGGGTTGTCGTCTGCCTCGTCCCCGTTCTTCTTGAACTTCGTACGGGGGTTCTTGGCTTTGATCTCCATCATGCGGTGCCCGAGGTCGACCATGACCTCCCGAAGCTCGGGGGGCGCCTCGTTGGTCAGCAGCCGCATGGTGCCGCCGATGACGGCCGGTTCGTCCAACGGCAAGTCCCGCTTGCGCCGCACATCGGCGTAGCTGGCCAGCACCCGCGTCAGCTCGACCTGGTTGACGTAGCGCACATGGCGGGTGCGGGTCGAGAAGGAGCGGCCGTCGACACCGAGCTCAAACCGCAGCACCGGCTGGATGAACGTCGACACGAACTGGTCGTCCTCGATGATGCCGAGTTCTTCCAGCAGCTCCGGCGCGAGCAGCTTGGTGGCAGACAGAATCTCCAGCGGCGAGTTGTCCACCGGGGTGGCGGTCGCTCCGCACGCAACCCGTGACCCGTACGTCTTGCGCAGGTAGGACAGGATCATGTCGAAGTGCGCGGTGATCTGGTTGCCGGGCAGGGCAAGTTCTTTCACCGACGAGATGACCTGCAGGTTCTTCAGCACCTGGAACTCGTCGATGAACACGAACGACGATCCGGTGCGCTCGAACTCCACCCCGGAGTCCCCTGGGGTCTTGAGCTCGTCCTCGAGCTTCTCCTTCAGCGTGGCGATCTGGTTCTCGATGTCCTTGACCGTGAAGCGGTCATCGCCGTCGGCGTTATCCAGGTGCGCCTGCAGGCGCTCGATCTGCTGGTTGATGTAGTCCAGCCGCGCAGGCTTGCTCATCGGGATCTTCTTGAACGCGTTGTGGCTGAGGATCACCGCGTCCCAGTTGCCGGTCGACCACTTCGCAACGAACCGGTGGCGCCGCTTGCCCGACAAGTCCTCGGAGTCGGCGACCAGAATCCGTGCCCGGGGGTAGGCCTGCAGGAACTCCCGCTGGAACTGCCCCAGCACCCCCTTGGGCACCGTGTAGACGGGCTTGCGGATCAGTCCCAGGCGCACCAGTTCCATGCCGCCGACGATCATCTCTAGGGTCTTGCCGGCTCCCGTGCCGTGGAAGAGACCCACGCCTGTGGTGGAAGACCGCAGCCGCGCCACTGCGGCATGCTGGTGCGGATTGAGCGTGAACGCCTGGGACAGACCCGGCGCTGCAATGCGGATCCCGTCGTAGTTCGGGTCGACACGCGCGTTGAAGCGGTCGTTGTAGAACCGGTGCAGGTACTCGGCGCGGTCAGGGTCCTCCCACAGCCACAGCCGAAACCGTTCATCCAACTGCAAGGCCTTGGCCTGCGCGAAGGCGGTCGCCTCACGCAGCACCTCGACCGAACCGTCGTCGTTCTTGCGGGTGATCTCGATGTCTTGGTTGTTCAGCAGGTTCGAGGCAAGCTCCTGCGCGGAGCGATGCTGTGTGCCCCACGTCGTGCTAGCCAGCAGGCCCTTGCGGTCGCCTCCCTTGACGCTCCACCGCGCGCCGAGATTGCTGACGACGATGTCGTCGTCCTCCAGGACCTCGCGCAGAAAGGCCTGCACATAGGCGGCACTCACCCACGACGTGCCCAAGGTGCTCTCGATCTCCGCGGGCTCCAGGTCCCGCGGGATGACCTTCTCCAGCGCCTCGACATTGACCCGGTACGCAGGGTTTCGCTGGGCCGCTTCCTGCGCGGCTGCCAGCTTCTTGCGCACGTTCCCGGACAGGTAGTCGGCCGCCCGCACCACACGGACGGGCGCAGGATCTTCGCCGGTCGATTCGACTACGCCGGTCTCTCCGGTGTTGGGCGGGGGCGGTGGCTCGTCGTAGACCAGTTCACCCAAGGCCTCACGCGCCGCTGGCTCATCGTCGAGACCGAGCAGGTCAGCGATCACATCCAGGCGGATCTCGTTGTACCGGTCCCAGCACAGCAGCAGCGCATCCTCCGCGCTCTGCGCACTATGGAGCGGCTGCGGAGGAGCAATCACCCGCCTGTGCAGCAGATCCGCCTTCGTGGCCCGCTGGGATTCCTCCTCGAACTGCTCCAGCGCCAACACATACGGCGCGTACGGGTCATGCCGGAACCCGCCCATGCGCGGATAGGTACGCCGCTCCTTGCTCTCCCCGTCGGGCCCTTCGCTCTGATGGAGCTTGAACCGGTTCAGCGGCCCGTACGCGGCGACATAGGCGTCATAGCTGCGGTTCAGCTCAGTGCGCAGCCGCCGCATCCGCTCGGTGCTCTCGGGGTGCGCCGCCTCTTCATCCAGCAGCGCCACCACCACATCCCGCATACGGATCAGCGCGCGCAGCTCCTCAGCCTGCGTCTTCGCTGGCACGTGCGCAGTGGGGCGACCGTTGATGATCTCGGTGAAGGTTCCGTCGGGGTGCGCCTGAAGAGTGCCGTCGAGCAGCTCGAGGTCGACATGGAACGTGCTGGCCGGGATCAGGGTCTGCCGCTCGTGCACCGCTGTATCGGCGATGTGGTCCAGGGCCCTTCCCAGTCCGTCAGCAAGCTCCCCCTGGCCGCGGACGGACAGGTCGGTGCCGTGACGGCGGACATCGGCGAGGGAGGTGCCGAGCACCATCTCAGGATGTGCCTGGAAGTAGTCGTTGATGTTGAGGGCCGTTGTGGTGATCCCCGCCCGGGCCGCAGGCAGCTCGACAGGTGTGACGGTCAGCCACTCCCCTGCCGCGCCGGGCTGATCCCCCTCTGGCCGCTTTCGGAAGAACAGGACATCGGTGACCACAGGAGTGCCGGCCTCATCCATGTGAGCGCCATCCGGCAGCCGGATGGCTCCAAGGAATTCGGCCATCTCCAGCATCCGGGCCCGGGCATCCCCGTGGGCTTTGTCCGTGCCGTCGGAGGTGTAGCGGGAGGTCACGATGGCCGCGAGGCCGCCGGGGGTCAGCTGCTCGAGGGCTTGGAGGATGGCGTGGTTGTGGATGGAGTGGCGGCGCCCGGGATTGTGGACCTTGTCACTGAGCTTGGTCCGCCCGTACGGCACGTTGGCGATGACCACATTGACGGGTTCCCCCAGCGAGGTCACCTTGGCGAAGGACTCGTTGCGAATGTCCGCGTGAGGAAACAGCGCCTGCGCGATGGCCGCAGTGATGGGGTCGGTCTCGGTGCCAATCAGGCGTGCATCAGCGGGAGCATCGGCCAGAAGTCGGCCGGCGCCCACGCTGTTGTCATACACCGTGATCTTCGCGCCGGAGTCCGCACCGAGTTTGGCCAGCAACCGGGTCCAGATCAACGACGCGTAGACCGGATTCGTGTAATGGGCGTTCAGCGTTGACGCACGGGCCGCGGCGTACTCCTCCTTGGACAGGAGGGCCTGCAACTCCTCACGCTCGCCCCGGTACAACTCGACGAAGTTCTTGCGCGTCTCGAACAGGCCAGGAGTGGCCCCCCAGCCACGCCACTGCCTGAGTTGCTCGAGCTCGGCTTCGGTGGCCAGGCGGCCTTCCTGCCTCAGCTGCACCACGACCCGGACGGCCTGCAGGTTGTGGCGGATGCGCTCGCGCTCGCTGCGCGGTTCAGCGCCGAGAGGAAGCTCTAGGGCTCCTGCGGGGGCTGAACTGTCGTCGTCTCCTGCAGCAGGTACTCCCGGACCACTTCGCCCTCGGCTTGGAACCGGGCGGTGTTCAACCGCTTCAGCCGAGCCAGGTAGCCCTCCTGCGAAGGCGCCGTCCCCGCCAGGGCCCGTGCCCGCGACTCGACCGCCAGGGCTATCTCCTCGCCCACCTGGGTGAAGTGTTCCTCCGGATTCCTGATCTCCTGATACTCCGGAAGCCGTTCCCTCTCCCAGAACTCCATCATCTGCGCGCCGTAGTGGTTCACTCTTGCCTCCTCGCAGGACACCGCTGCCTACTCCCGGCGCGGCAGGCTCCTCGGCCGCCCCAGCAGGGAACTGTATGGCCTCGTCAGACATGCTTCCCTCCACCGGGTGCGCACACAATCGGGTGTGCAAGGACCAGGAGTGATGGGTCAAAACGGAGCAAAGGCACGAATGCGAGTCGCGGTCCGTCGAGGACCGCGGCGGATCGCGCGACAAAGGGGTCGCTCGAGTTCCCCCAGCCATCCGTGAGACCAGGCCACGCGTCCACGGCGACATTGGTGCAGGCCGCTGCGACATACCCGCCATTGCGCAGCCGGATCACGCGCATCAAGTCGGCGAGCTCGGCCATCTCCGACCGAGCGGCCTTGGACGTCTTGTCCGACGTGCCGAGGGTGGCGATGAACGCGGCCACTCCCCCGACCCGCACATCGTTGGGCCGCGGATCCGTCAGCCGGACAGAGTGGAAGGGCACGTGTCCGATCGCGGCGTCGTGCTCGCCGGTCTTGATCCGGGAGCTGGTGGCCTCCCGCTCCTCACCCTGGATCTGACGCAGCACCCTCGGCGCCGCAAGATTCGCCTCCAGACGAGCCATCGGCACCGCCGGAGCAAGATCGTTCTGATCCTCGGGGCGGAACCCTCCCTCGTCGGCCGCCATCACAGCAGCCCCTCACGGCCCAGAGCCTCATCCGAGAGCCCAGTCGTCAGCTCCAGCAGCCGGGCCGACGCACCAGCCCGGAGCCGCTCACGCTCCGCGGCGCTGAAGTCCCCCGGGCGACTGCTGCCCGCCAGCAGCGCATGAAGGTGCTGCTCACGCCACTGCTCCTCGGCAACCTGCGCATCGGTGAGGTGCGGGTCCTCGGACAGGTCGGCATCGTCCTCGGCTGGCAGCAGGACCAACTCGCGCAGGACTTCGCCCTCGGCCTCGTGGCGCATCTGCTGCAGACGGCCAGCCCGCTCGAGGTAGGACTCCCCCACAACCGGAGGCGCGGACACACGCTCAGCAGTCCAGCGGGCCCGCACCTCGTCCTGGACATCGTTGCCCAGCTCGGTGAAGAAGGCCTCGGCGTCATCGAGCTCCGCGATACGCCCGGGCCGGAACTCCTGCCAGTGCCGTTGCGCGCGCCGCCCGTACTGATTCACGTCCACCACTCCCCACATCCGGTGGGCAGCGCAGAACGATCAAGGACTTAAAGACGCTTCTCCT
The DNA here is from genome assembly GCF_003721215.1 of Streptomyces botrytidirepellens. Lineage (NCBI taxonomy): Bacteria > Bacillati > Actinomycetota > Actinomycetes > Kitasatosporales > Streptomycetaceae > Streptomyces > Streptomyces botrytidirepellens. The sequence continues at coordinate 342 of NZ_RIBZ01000209.1, read as the reverse complement.
GCGCCACCAACATCGATGCTTGGCGTGGCTGGTGGCGCAGAACGGGTTTGAGGTGCTTCGTTCCGCAGCACGGGAGCGATTGGTTTAGGAGTTCTGACGTTGTTCCTCATCGTGGGAAGAGGCTGAGTAAGGAACTTTGAGAAGCTGGCTCAGAGGAGCGCCCTCATTGTGAGGTGACTGGGCGGTGATCTAGTGGGGGGGCTTAGGGCGGTCTCTGTGAGGTCCTTGGCGGGAAGAGGCACGAGGGAGGGTCTGGCTCAAGGTCCGCCAGTGGAGAGGTTTCGCGCGATCTCGCTGCGGTTGCTGACAGTGCCCCCAGCGCCGGGGGCTCCTCGCCCCCGG
>NZ_RIBZ01000205.1:0-5102 GCF_003721215.1 Streptomyces botrytidirepellens | reverse complement strand
CCGACGGCGCGGGCGCCGGCACCGCCGCGGGCCGCGCGGCTCCCGCCACCGGCACGGCCACCGAGGCGGCGACGAGCATGCCGAGCAGAGTGCGGCGCAGGCGGCCGCGCACACGAGATACCATCCCTGTCCCCTTCCGTGCCGGATGTCGCACATAAGGGAAGGTAGGGAGCAGGTCGGGTAGTTGGCGTCACTCCAGGGGGTGCACTCGCCACGTAGCCCTCAGGGACTACGGGTACGACGCGGGGGGCCTGCGACGATCAGCCCATGGCTGAAATCACCTTGATGTCCGACCCGAGGGTCGCGGCCGTGCCGGTCAGCGAGTGCGGGGAGCCGCTGACGGACGTACGCCACACTCCGCGGCTGCTGGTCGACGGTCGGGCGGCGGACCCCGCCGGGGCCTACGCCTACCTGCGGCAGGGTCTGCTGGAGCGGCTGCTGGCGGCGCAGTCGGCGCTGCCGCCGGGCCTGCGGCTGCTGTTCATCGAGGGATACCGGCCGCCGGAGCTCCAGCGGCACTACTTCGAGCGCTACTCCGCCCGGCTGCGCGCCGCGCACCCCGCCTGGTCCGAAGCGGAGATCCGGGCGGCGGCGAGCCGCTACGTGTCACCGCCCGAACTCGCCCCGCACAGCGCCGGCGCCGCCGTCGACCTCACCCTCGCCGACGCGGACGGGCGCGAGCTGGACATGGGCACGCCCTGGGACGCGACCCCGGAGGAGAGCGCACGCGCCTGCTACACGGAGGCGGCGAACATCCCCGCTGAGGCCCGCGCCCGCCGGGACGCCCTGGGTGCGGCGCTGACCTCGGCCGGGCTGGTGAACTACCCGACCGAGTGGTGGCACTGGTCGTACGGGGACCGCTACTGGGCGCTCCACACCGGCGCCCCGGCGGCGCTGTACGGCCCGCGGGACCTCGCCGAGTCGCTCACGGAGACGCCATGAGGCGCGCGGGCGGCCGGACACAGCGACACGGCCCCGGCCGCCGGCAGGGGAGGAGGCGGCGGCCGGGGCGGCACGGTGAGCGCGATGACCCCGAGGGGTCAGCTGGGGTCGGTGACACCTCCGGAGTCCAGTTCGGCGGCGTCGGCGGTGTACGTACGCCGGTAGAGGTGGTTGTCGCGGCCGCGGATGAACAGCTCGATGTTGCCCGCTTTGCGGCTGACCGCGGCGGGGTTGTCGTCGGTGCCGGAGATGCCCAGGTCGATCCAGGCGCTCCAGGTCAGGCCGTTCCAGAAGCGGTGCAGGATCTGGTGGTCCTGCCCCTTGGCGAAGACGTCCAGCCGGTCCGGGCCCCAGGTGCAGACGGCCGGGCCGGAGAGGAAGCCGGTGCCGATGTCCCGCCAGGTGGACCAGGTGCTGCCGTTGAGCACCCGGTGCCACAGGGTGTTGCTGGCGGCGCCCCGCGCGACGAGGTCGACCCGGCCGGTACCCCAGGACGCGGCACCGACCGTGCCCTGGATGGTGCCGCCGATGTTGTTGAACGGCCCCCAGCCTGTGTCCGGCGGGGCGGTCGCGTGCAGGACCTGGTTGGTCGCGTTGAGCCCGAACAGATCGATCCGGCCTTCCCGCGCCGACGCCGCGGCGAGCCCGCTCCAGATCTTGGTGGCCTCGTTGGTGGCCGACCAGCCGCCCTCCCAGCCGGAGCCGTCGATGTAGGTCCTGCGGTACGCCGACTGCCCGTTGCCCACGCCGTAGACGGTGTAGCGGTCGGACCGGTAGGCGATGATCGCCGGGTCGTAGGCGAACGGGCCGCCCAGGTCGCTCCAGTCGTCCCAGCCGCCGGACTCGGTCCACGACCGGTAGGCGATCTTGTTGGTGGTGTTGCGGGCGACCACGGTGATGCGTTCGGTCTCCCGGGACGCCGCGCTCGGCGCCGAAAGGATCGCCCCGCCGACGTCCTCCCAGTCGGTCCAACTCCCCATGAGCAGCCTCCGTTTCACCCGATCCCGCTGACCGGTGAGGCCATTGCAGCGGCAACCGCTCGAAGGCGCCTGGAAGACGGCACCACTACGCCCGTTATGCGCTCAGGCGTACGCGCTCAGGACGTGCGCGCTCAGGGCGTGCGCGCTCAGGGCGTGCGCGCTCGGGCGTACGCGCTCAGGCGGTGCGCGAGGCGGCGACCTGGCGGGCCATGATCGTCGTCAGTTCGTACGCCGTGTGGGAGGCCGCCACCGCGGTGATCTCCGCGTGGTCGTACGCCGGGGCGACCTCGACCACATCGGCGGAGACCAGGTGGCAGCCGGCCAGGCCGCGCACGATCTCCAGCAGCTCGCGGGAGGTCAGGCCGCCCGCCTCGGGGGTGCCGGTGCCGGGGGCGTGGGCCGGGTCCAGGACGTCGATGTCGATGGAGATGTAGAGCGGGCGGTCGCCGATGCGCTGCCGCAGCTGGTCGGTGATCTCGTCCACGCCGCGCCGCATGACATCGGCGGAGGTGACGATGCCGAAGCCCATCTTCGCGTCGTCGTCCAGGTCCTGCTTGCCGTACAGCGGGCCCCGGGTGCCGACGTGCGAGAGGGCGGCGGTGTCGAGGATGCCCTCCTCGACGGCGCGCCGGAAGGGCGTGCCGTGGGTGTACTCGGCGCCGAAGTAGGTGTCCCAGGTGTCCAGGTGCGCGTCGAAGTGCAGCAGGGCGACCGGGCCGTGCTTGCGGGCGACGGACCGCAGCAGCGGGAGGGCGATGGTGTGGTCGCCGCCGAGGGTCATGAGCCGGGAGCCGCTGTCGAGGAGGTCGTCGGCGGCGGCCTGGACCGTCTCCACCGCCTCGTTGATGTTGAACGGGTTCGCGGCGATGTCGCCGGCGTCGGCGACCTGGGCGAGGGCGAAGGGGGCGGCGTCCTGCGCCGGGTTGTACGGGCGCAGCAGGCGGGACGCCTCGCGGATGGCGTTGCCGCCGAAGCGGGCGCCGGGGCGGTAGGAGACGCCTGTGTCGAAGGGCACACCGACCACGGCGACGTCCGCCGTGCCACCGACCTCGTCGACGCGCGGCAGCCGCGCGAAGGTGGCGGGACCGGCGTAGCGCGGGACGCGGGACGAGTCGACGGGGCCGACGGGGGATGCGGTGGGCTCACGGTCGCTTGCGGTCATGACGTCGAGCGTAGGCAGAGCGGCCGTTCCACCACATGTACGTTCCCCAGTACCAACCCCGGGCGATTTGGACACCACGTCCATTGCCGGGTGACCGGCGTCTCTCCCCGTGCGGGCCCTCACGTGTTAAGGTTGTGATAGTTGCAGTTTTGGTACCCATGAACGTTATGTGCGCCTGACGGGATGTAGCCTCAGGCGCATTTTTGTTTTAACCGGTCATTTCCGGATGGGGTCAATGCGGCGACGCGGATTCCGCGAAGTGCGGAATCCGGTTCGGCCCCCATTGAAGGAGAATGACATGGCCACCGGCACCGTGAAGTGGTTCAACGCGGAAAAGGGCTACGGCTTCATCGAGCAGGACGGCGGCGGCGCCGACGTCTTCGCCCACTACTCGAACATCGCCACCCAGGGCTTCCGTGAGCTCCAGGAAGGCCAGAAGGTGACGTTCGACGTCACGCAGGGCCAGAAGGGCCCGCAGGCCGAGAACATCGTTCCCGCCTGACGCAGCGNCAGAAGGGCCCGCAGGCCGAGAACATCGTTCCCGCCTGACGCAGCGCATACCGCGAGCCGGGGCCCGCACCTGAAGAGGTGCGGGCCCCGGCTCGTGCCCGCTTTCCGCGGGCCCGTCCCCGCCCGTTCCAGGAAGGCCGCATGAGCCGTTACGCCCGCTCGTCCCGTAAGCCCCGGTCACACTCCCGCTCCCCCGTTCGTACCAGCCGTCCCTCCGACGGCGGCAACGAATTCGCCCAGCTGCGCGGCGCCACCCCCGTGCTGCCCGCCGTCGCCGCGTTCGCCGAGCTGGACCTTCCGGACGGCCTCGCCGCGGAGTTGGCGCTCCAGGGCATCACGGTGCCGTTCCCGATCCAGGCGGCCACCCTCCCCAGCGCCCTCACGGGCCGCGACGTCCTCGGGCGCGCGCAGACCGGCTCCGGCAAGACCTTGGCCTTCGGCCTCGCGCTGCTGGCCCGCCTCGCCGGGCGGCGCGCCGAACCCCGCCGTCCGCTCGCCCTGGTCCTGGTGCCGACGCGGGAGCTGGCCCAGCAGGTCTCCGACGCGCTCGCGCCCTACGCCCGCCGGCTGCGGCTGCGCCCGGCCACCGTGGTGGGCGGCATGTCGATCAACCGCCAGGCCAATGCCCTGCGCGACGGCGCCGAGGTGGTCATCGCGACACCGGGTCGCCTCCACGACCTGATCGAACGCGGCGACTGCCGACTGGACCAGGTGAGCATCACCGTTCTCGACGAGGCCGACCAGATGGCCGACATGGGGTTCCTCCCGCAGGTCACGCGGCTGCTGCGGCAGGTGCCCGCCGACGGCCAGCGCCTGCTGTTCTCCGCGACCCTCGACAACCAGATCAGCCGCCTGGTGCGCGAGTTCCTCACGGACCCGGCGCTGCACTCGGTCGATGACTCGGCGGGCGCGGTCACCACGATGGAGCACCATGTGCTGCACATCGCGGACACCGACAAGCGCTCCGTCGCCACCCGGGTCGCCGCGCGGGACGGCCGCGTGATCATGTTCCTGGACACCAAGCACGCCGTCGACCGGCTGACCCGCCATCTGCTGGCCAACGGCGTACGGGCGGCGGCGCTGCACGGCGGCAAGTCCCAGCCGCAGCGCACCAAGACCCTGGAGCGCTTCAAGACGGGCGATGTCACCGCGCTCGTGGCCACGAACGTCGCGGCCCGCGGCATCCATGTCGACGACCTCGACCTGGTCGTCAACGTGGATCCGCCGTCGGACCACAAGGACTATCTGCACCGTGGCGGGCGCACCGCCCGCGCGGGCGGCTCCGGCAGCGTCGTGACGCTCGTCCTGCCCGACCAGCGCCGGGAGATGACCCGGCTGATGACCGCCGCAGGCATCACCCCGAACACGGCCCAGGTGCACTCGACCGACTCCGAGCTGGCCCGTATCACCGGCGCCCAGGAGCCGTCGGGCGTCCCGGTGACGATCAGCGCCCCGGCCCAGCGGCAGGCGCCCGGCCCCCGGCAGGCGCGCCGCGGTGGCGGCGGTGG
>NZ_RIBZ01000198.1:0-3017 GCF_003721215.1 Streptomyces botrytidirepellens | reverse complement strand
CGCCCGGCCGCCGCACCCGGAGCGTCCGGCGCGGCCCCCTTGCGGGCCTCGGGCCGGGGCGGGGCGGCCGACCGCTCCGCCCCCTTCTCCGCCGCGCGCGTCGTGGTTCGTGTCACGGAAGCTCTCCTCACGAGCCGAGCGCGGATTCCGCCTCGTCGAAGAACTGGTCCACGGCCTTGTCCACCGAGCTCTGGCCGACCGTGACATCGGTGTAGGTGCGCAGGAAGGCGGCCTCGGCGACATCGGTGCCGGCCGGATGCGGAGTGATCGGCTCCAGCTTCCCGGCCACGCTCTTCTCATACGCGGCGATCTTGGCGTCGACGCCGGTGGGCTTGTACGCCTCGTACTGGGCGGTGGTCGCGGGGATGCCGCGGTTGTAGCCCATGATCTTGCCGACCTCGGGGTCGTGCGTCATGAAGTCGATGAGCTGGGCGACTTCCTTGGGGTGCTGGGTGCGGGCGGAGCCGCTGAGCATCAGCGAGGAGAGGTACTGCCCGGTCTTCTTGCCGTCCGTGGTCGGCAGCGGCCCGAGTTCGAGCGGGGTGTCGGTCTCGGCCGCGAAGCGGACCATGAAGTTGTCCCAGGTGAACTCGGCGGCCGACAGGTTGGCGCTGATCGTCGCCTTGGGCTTGGCCTGTTCGGTCTTCTTGCCCGGCACCAGCTCACCCGCCTTGGCGTGCTGCTGCCAGGTGTTCCACCACTGCTTGAGGTCGTCCTTGGTGAAGCCGAGCTTCTTGTCCTCGGTGAAGAACGCCTTGCCGTGCTGACGCAGGTACAGGTCGTACAGGTACATCACACCGGCGTTGTCGCTGGAGCCGTAGAGCGTGCCGTCGGACTTCCGCACCTTCTTCGCGGCGGCGAAGAAGTCGTCCCACGTCCATCCGTCCTTGACGGTGACGCCCGCCTTCTTGAAGGCGGCCGGGTTGTAGAAGAAGCCGAAGGTATTGGCGCCCACCGGCACCCCGTAGAGCTTTCCGTCGATGTCCCCGGATTTCTCCAGGCCGTTCCGGAAACCCTTCAGATTGAGATTTCCCTCCTTGACCTGCTTGTTGAGATCCAGGAGAAGATTCTTGTCACCGTACTTGCGCAGAAAGGCGTACGAGTTCTGGAAGACGTCCGGCGCATTGCCGCCGGCGGCCTGGGTATTGAACTTGCTCCAGAAGTCGGCGTATTCGGCGAAGTCCGTCTTCACGGTGATGTTCGGGTGCTTCTTCTCGAAGAGCTTCACCGTCTTCTTGATCATGACGGACCGGTCCTTGGCGCCCCACCAGGCGTAACGGATGGTCACCTTCCCGCCGGACGAGCTGCCGCCGTCGCCGCCGCAGCCGGTGGCCAACAGCCCCAGCGCGACCAGCCCCGCCGCGGCCCCCCGCAGCCCTCTCGCCCTCGCCGTCCATCGCCGAGCACTCATGACACGCCCCTCCCGGGCAGGTCTGTCCGAGCTGCCCCCAGAACCAAGCTTGAAACGTTTTAGGTAAGCGCTTGCCGGGCCAAAGTAGGGATCGATGCCGCGTACGTCAACGGTTCGGACAGGATCGATGCGGAAGCGCTTCAACGGCGGGGCGCCCGCAGCGCCTCACCGGGCACTTCACGGGGCGCGAAAACGCCGAGGGCCCGGAGGCGTGAAGCCTCCGGGCCCTCGGTCCGGGGTGGGCGATACTGGGTTCGAACCAGTGACCTCTTCGGTGTGAACGAAGCGCTCTCCCGCTGAGCTAATCGCCCGGGCGCACGCCCAACATTAGCGCATGCCGGACCGTGCTCATGACCATCACGGCCGGCCCGGTACCCGGGCCGACCGACGGCCACCGGTCACTCCTTGATCTTCCAGGGCATGACGAGGCCGAACTTCCACACGTACACGGTCAGCGCCACGGCACAGATCACCAGCCCGATCGAGGTCAGGATGATGTTCCGCTTGCGCACCTTCGGATCCAGGGCGCGATGGGCAGCCTCGGTCACCTTGCGTTTCGTCCAGCGCAGCACCAGCTGCGCCCAGACGAACTCGGTCGCCCAGATCGCCATCCCGCCGAAGATCACCAGCCAGCCGGGACCGGGCAGCGGCAGCATGATGATGCCCGCCACCACGACCGCAAGGCCCACGACGAAGACCCCGACCTGCCAGCTCAGGTGCAGCGTGCGCGACCGCTTGATGAACTGCGGCGCCCGGGAACCGAAAACCGGCTCCTCCGACGCACCGTCCCCCGTCGCGACCTCGGGTGCCGGTGGAACGGCACCCGCCCGTCGCTCGTCACTCTCCGCATTCATGTGACCCAACCTACCCGATACGCCGAAGTCACCGTAATGGCGGCACCGGCGGGCCCGCGACTCGGCCGCTGGAGCTATCGGAAGACCCGCAAAACGGTCAGAGGGGTTTACAACGGCACCGTAGGTGGCATGTCGATTTCGCCGACGTGCGAATCCCCGAGCGCACACTGAGCGAAAGGCCCTGGCGCTTATGAACACCACGGTCAGCTGCGAGCTGCACCTGCGCCTCGTTGTGTCGAGCGAGTCCTCACTGCCTGTACCCGCGGGACTGCGGTATGACACGGCCGACCCTTACGCCGTGCACGCCACCTTCCACACCGGAGCCGAAGAGACGGTCGAATGGGTTTTCGCCCGCGACCTTCTCGCCGAGGGCCTGCACCGGCCCACCGGCACCGGCGACGTCAGAGTGTGGCCATCCCGTAGCCACGGCCAGGGCGTCGTCTGCATCGCCCTGAGCTCCCCGGAGGGGGAGGCTCTGCTCGAGGCCCCGGCGCGGGCCCTGGAGTCGTTCCTGAAGCGGACCGACGCCGCTGTGCCACCCGGCACCGAACACCGTCATTTCGACCTCGACACAGAGCTCTCCCACATCCTGGCGGAGAGCTGAGACCCGACGAGAGCTGAGCGCGGCCGTCCGACTCGGGGAGACGGCGCGAGCCGGGACGTGAGATTCCGGTAGTGAACATCCCGGCAGTGACAACCCGAAACAGTGGCAGAGGCAGGCGGCGGTGCCGCCGCCGCGGAACCGTCCGCGG
>NZ_RIBZ01000197.1:0-11892 GCF_003721215.1 Streptomyces botrytidirepellens | reverse complement strand
GGTGCGGCCCGCGCCGGGGAGAGCGCGGCGGAGCAGGTGGCCGACCGCCGCCCGGGCGGTCCCGCCGAGCCCTCGGACACCCCGGAGGAGGCCGACCGCACCCAGTCCGGGCTGCCGAAGCGGACGCCGCGAGCACCCCGGCCCGGCGGACGTGCCGAGCCGCGGACCGGCCCCGGCAAGGCGAAGCCGAGCCAGGACGCGGGCAGCACGCACAGCTTCCTCAGCAACTACCAGTCAGGCATCCGTCGGGCCCGTCCCGACGAGCGATAAGATCTCATCGACGAACGGGCAGGAATCAAGCCATGACCTCACCCCACCCGCGGGAGGTGAGCCAGTTCGGATGGCTGGTCACCAACTTCACCGAACGTGTTCCCAATGTGGCCCACGCCGTGGTGGTATCAGCCGACGGGATTCTGCTCACCGCCTCCAACCGGCTGGCGGACGACTACGCCGAACACCTCGCCACCGTCGCCGCAGGTGCCATCAGTTTGATCCAGGGCGCCGCGCGGTGTCTGGACACCGGTGAGGTGAAGAGCACCGTGATCCAGATGGAGTACGGACATATGCTGCTGATGTCGATCAAGGACGGATCGTGCCTGGTGACTCTGGCCGCGCCGGACTGCGAGATCGGTCAGGTGGCCTATGAGATGGCCGTGCTCGTGGACCAGGTCGGCGAGATGCTGACCCCCGAACTGCGCGCGGAGCTCCAGGGATTCAAGCAGACGGCAAGCCACTAGCCCGGATGAGGAGATCATGAGCACCGGTGAAGGCCCTTCCGGGCGGAGAGACCAGGGAGCGGAGGACGAACAGACCTTCGCCGACGTGCTCAACGCGTTCAGTTTCGGCAAGGCACGGCGGCCGCGGAGGAAGTCGGGCTCCGGCTCCGGGCCGGAGTCCGCGGCCCGCCACCAGCCGGAGGAGGCGCCGCCCACCGCTCCCCCGGAGCCGTACGCGTACCCACCGCAGCAGGACGAGCAGCACACCGCGTGGGAGGGCGGACACGAGCAGCAGCAACAGGGCAGCTCGCCCTCCTTCGTGCGCGCCTATACGTGGACGGGTGGCCGCACCAGGTCCCAGCATCACTTCGAGCTGGAGACCTTGGTGACGACCACCGATCTGGGGCACCAGTCCGCCGGCTTCACGCACGCGGACCACGTTCCCGTGATCGCGCTGTGCCAGGAGCCGACGTCGGTGGCGGAGGTGTCGGCACGGCTCTCGGTGCCGCTGGGGGTCGCCAGGGTGCTGCTCGGCGACATGGCGGACCGCGGGCTGATCGTCGTCCACGAGACCGGGACCGAGGAGGGCGAGGCCCCCAGCGTCGCGCTGATGGAGCGGGTGCTGACCGGACTCCGGCGGCTCTAGCGGGCGGCCTGGCCCCGCCGCCCCGGGCCGTCGTCCCGGTGCGCCAGGTCGTAGGGGCGCGGGTAGGCGGTGGGCCGGTAGTCGGTGTACCGGGCCTCGGCGGCCGGGTCCTCCGTCTTCGCCGCGGAGTTGAGCGCGTCCGGCGCGGTGTCCCAGCGGCCGGTGGCCAGACGCCGTTCCAGCGCGTGTACGGCGGCGAGCGACTCGCCGGTGGTGAAGGTGCAGTGGCCCGGCCCGTCGACGTACGCCTGGCGCAGCAGCCCCGCGGATCCGCCGGCGGTGGCGGCCCGGCGGTAGGCGCTCTCCGCCTGCACGGGGATCAGCCCGTCGCCGGTGGTGTGGATGTTCAGCTGCGGGTCGGTCAGCCTGCCGGTGAAGGCGCTGGTGTGCCGCATCCAGGCAACGGCCCGCGGGTCGGCGCTGGTGCGGGGAGCGCGATTGAGGGCCGCGAGGTCGTCGCGCAGCGTCAGCCCCGCCTCCTTGTACAGCTCGGTCACCTCCTTGTACACCGAGGAGTGGCGCAGCATCGCCGCATAGTCGACGCCTGTGTTCCACGACGGGTTGCCGCCCGCGCGGGACTCGGCCTCCTGCCGCCAGGAGAACGCGGCGGTCTGGAGCAGTCCGGCGACCGCCGCGTACTGGTTCTTCTGCTGTCCGGCCCAGTCGGCCGGGCCGGGCTTCGGCTGTGACGGGTCGTTGTGGCCGGGGATGTTGTGCAGGGCGGCGGCGAGCGCGATGCGGGCCCGGCCCTGCGGCGTCTGCTGGGCCGCGGTCAGCTTCCCGGTGAGGGCGCTCGCGGCGCTCTTGGCCTCCGCCTGGTCGGCGAAGCCGGTGAGGCGGAGGCCGGAGTCCGGCGCGAGGAGGGTCTTCAGCGCGAAGACGGGGTCGAGGGTGCTGTTCCAGTTGGCGATGCCGCCCTGGACGAGGCCGCACATCGACAGCGATCCGTCGATGCGGTCGGGGTGCCGTTCGGCGATGGTGCTGGTGACGAACCCGCCGTACGACTTGCCCCAGGCGAGGGTCTGGCGGGCCGCGCCGAACCGCTGCGTGAACAGGTCCAGCGTGGCCAGCTGGTCGGGCACCGCGTCCGCCACGGCCCAGCCGGTCGTGGCGTACGAGGAGCCGACGAGTGCGTAGCCCTGGTCCAGAAGCCGGGAGCGGGCCGCCGAACTCGGCGCGTTCTGGGCGGGGTTGGGGCTGCCCTGCGGGTTGTAGCCGTGGCTGAACAGCAGCACGGTGCCGTTCCACCGCGCGGGCATGTCCATCATGTACGCGGCCCCGGACGCCAGGTGGCCTTCCAGGTGTTCGCCCTCGGCGCTCGCGGCCTGCGCGGGCAGGGCGGTGGCGGCGAGCACGGCGGTCGCGGCGAGGGCGAGGGCGCGGGGCTTCACTGGCGGACTCCTTCGGCGGCGGGAACATCGGCGGAAGTGGTGGCGGTGGTGCGGGCGTCGAGGGTGTCGGCGTGGGTCTCGCGCAGCCGCCACACGGTGAGCGCGGTGATGGCCGCGCCGCCGCACAGCAGCAGCGAGAGCGGGGTGCTGCTGCCGCCGTAGGCGGCCAGCAGACTGCTCGCGATCATCGGCGAGAACCCGGCCCCGACCAGGGTCGCGAGCTGATAGCCGAGGGAGGCTCCGGTGTAGCGGACCCGGGTGCCGAACATCTCGCTGAGCAGGGCCCCGAGCGGTCCGTACATGGTGGACTGCGCCACGCCGTGGCCCAGCGCCAGGGCCAGGATCAGCAGCCCGGGCGAACCGGAGTCGACCAGCGCCAGGACGGGGAAGGCCAGTGCGGCGGACGCGACGGCCCCGGCGAGCACGACCGGGCGGCGGCCCACCCGGTCGGACAGCGCGGAGGCGGCGGGCAGCGCGAAGAGGGCCACGGCGGACGCGACCGTCACGGCGGTGAGCACCTGCGGCCGGGTGTACCCGTGGCGGACGGCGTAGGAGATCATGAAGCTGGTCAGCAGCGCCTGTGCCGTGAACGCGCCGATGCCGACGCACCCGGCGAGCAGCAGCGGCCGGGGGCGGCGCAGCACCTCGGCGAGCGGGGGCCTGTCCTGCGCCCGCGTGTCCTGTGCCTGGGTCTCCGTGAAGAGCGGGCTCTCGGCCACGCGCAGCCGTACGAACAGCCCGACGGCGAGCAGCGCCACGCTCAGCAGGAACGGCACCCGCCAGCCCCAGGTGCGGAACTCGTCGTCCGGCAGGGTCGAGACGATCGTGACCACGCCCGCGGAGAGCATCGACCCGAGCGGGGCGCCGAGCTGGGTGAAGCTCGACCACAGGCCGCGGCGGCGCCGGGCGCCTCCGGTGCGTTCGGCGTGCTCGACGACCATGAGCATGGCGCCGCCCCACTCACCGCCGATCGCGAGGCCCTGCACGACGCGCAGGGCGACGAGCAGCACCGGCGCCCAGACGCCGATCGCGTCGTAGGTCGGGAGCAGTCCGATGAGGAAGCTACAGGTGCCCATCAGGACCATCGTGAGCAGCAGCATCGACTTGCGGCCGAGTCGGTCGCCGAAGTGTCCGAAGACGATGCCGCCGAGCGGCCGCGCCAGGTATCCGGCGGCGAAGGTGCCGAACGCGGCGATGGTGCCGACCGCGGGGTCGGCCTCGGGGAAGAACAGCTCGCCGAAGACGAGCGCGGCGACCGTGCCGTACACGAGGAAGTCGTAGAACTCGACCGCGGTGCCGAGCAGCCCGGACAGCGCGACGCGGCGCAGCTGCCGGGAATCCGGGGGCGGCGGGGGAACGGGGACGGGGGCTGGCTGCACGGGGAGCTCCCTGGTGCCGTCGGGGGTGGCATCGAGGCGGTGCCGGTATTCCCGCGAAGGTAGGCAGATTCTCGACCGCGGTCAATGTTCTGCACAACATTTGTCCGCGACGGACAGCCTCGCGGCTTCACAGCAGCGGGCAGCGCCCGGCGGGGCGTGGAGGGTGGTGGGCTGGTGGGCGCCCTAGCGCACCGGCACCAGGTCGAGCAGGCGTTCCGCCGCCACCCGCGCGCCCGGCGAGAGGCGCTCGTGGACCGCGCGGAACGTCTTCTCGGCCTGCTCGGCGGGCCAGTCGTCAGGCAGGTGCTTGACCGGGAGCCGTGGGTCCTGCCGGATGATCCGCAGCCACTCGGTGGACAGCCGCAACCGCGCCACCAGCGCTTCCTCGGCCCCGGTGGACGCGTGCTCCTGGGGCTGCCAGCGGCGTACGAACTCCTCGTACCGCCCGGCCAGCGCGGGCAGCTCCCAGGTCTCCTCGATCATCGCGCCGATGTCCATGCCCGCGTCGGCGTGGGCGCGGAACACCTTCACGTGCGCGGCCAGGCCCAGCTCGGTGAGGATCGGGCCCATCTCCACCTCGCCCTGCGCGATCCACAGCCCGCTGAACAGCGGCCCGAAGCCGCTCCAGGTGAGCTGCGAGCGGAGGTCGTGGCGCTGGCGCTGCCAGGACTCGGGCAGGGAGAAGCCCAGCAGGGTCCAGGTGCCGTCCCAGTTCCGGTTGACGGCGCCGGTCTGCCAGATGCGGCCCTCGCCGTCCCGCAGCACCGCCTCCGAGCGCTCGGTGAGCCCGAAGTACATGCGCCGCCCCTCCCGCTGCCGCCGCAGCAGGCCGCGCCCGACCATGCGGGTGAGCGTCGAGCGGGTCGCGTGTTCGCCGACACCGGCGCGGCCGAAGAGGTCGATGACGCTCCCCGAGTACACGCACACGTCCCGGCCCAGCACCCAGTCCCCCAGGAAGGTGAGCATCAGCGACTGGGGCCGGGGGGCGGCATCAGCAGTGGTCACGCAGCCCACGGTACGCGCACTCCCCCGGATCATGGTGGCGCGGCTCCCGGCGGGAGACGGGGGCGACCCCTCCGCGGGCACCTCCGTCTCCCGGACCGACAAGGCCCGTCCGGCCTGGGGCTCGGGCGAACACGGTTGTCGCGCACGCGAGTTGGGCAGCCTCATCGTGCGTACCGGCCCGGAATGCCTGGCTTATGCGAGAAACGGACAGCATCAGCAATGGACGCGACAGCACACGTTCGTATCGAGCCCGCCCCGGCCGACCTCCACGGAGGCGAGGGAGCAGCCCTCAGAGCGGCAGGGCCGGTTGCCACGGTGGCGCTCCCCGGTGGCGTGGTGGCCAAGGCGGTGACCACGCGGGAGGCGGGGCTGCGGGTGCTGAGCGACCCGCGGTTCGCCAAGGACATCCAGCACTGGGAGGCGTACCGGCACGGCCGGATCCCCGCGGACTGGCCGCTGCTGTTCATCGTGGAGGGCAAGGGGCTGCTCACCGCAGACGGCGACACCCACCGCCGTCTGCGGCGGCCCGTTCAGCGCGCCATCTCACCGCGCCGGGTGGAGGCCCTGCGCCCCCGGGTCGAGGACGTCACCTGTCGTCTGCTGGCCGGTCTGGCCACCGCCCCGGCCGGGCAGGAGACGGATCTGCTGCGCCACTTCGCCCTGCCGCTGCCGCTGGACGTCATCTGCCTGCTGCTCGGCGTGCCCGGCGAGGGGACGCTGCGCGACGAACTGCACGAGCTGTCGATGGCGGCGATGAACTCCGAGGCGAGCGTCGAGGAGATCACGGGCACCGTGGGGCGGCGCTTCCCCGCCACCCTGATGTCGCTGATCGAGCGGAAGCGCGCCCGGGGCGACCGGGACGACCTCACCATGGACCTGGTGGCCGCGCTGGACGCGGGGGAGCTCAGCGAGGCCGAGGTCATCGGCAATCTGGTGGTGACCGTCATCGGCGGGCACGAGACCACGGTCAACCTGATCTGCCACGCCGTCAGGGGCCTGCTGACGCACCCCGAGACGCTGGCCGCCGCGCGCGCCCGGCAGGAGGCGGGCGACGATCCGTGGCCCGATGTCGTGGAGGAGGCCCTGCGCTGGGAATCCCCCGCCCGCCATGTGATGTTCCGCTACGCCACGGAGGACGTCGAGGTCGAGGCAACGTCCATCCGCGCGGGGGAAGCGGTGTTCGTCCCGCTCGCGGCCATCCAGCGCTGCCCCCACGCGTTTCCCGAGCCGGACCGGTTCGACCCCGGGCGCTATGCGTCCGGCCGCGCCGCCGGTCACCTCGCCTTCGGGGCCGGTGCCCACCGCTGCCCGGGCGCGCCGCTGGCGCGGCTGGAGGCGGAGATCGCGCTGCGGCGGCTGTTCGAGGCGTACCCCCGGCTCGCCCTCGCGGACCGGCCCGTCGCACGGGTCCCGTCCCTGGGCATCAACGGCTTCAAGGAACTGCCGGTCGTCCTGCGTCCCTGAACGGGGCCCCTGAACCGGCAGGGCTCGATGCGCGGAACGGCCGACGGCCCCGGCCCTCGGGGGAAGGGACCGGGGCCGTCGGTTCGCCCGCGCCGGTGGGCGCGGGAGTCACCGCGGGCAGATCACTCCTGCTCCATCGCCAGCACCAGCTTGCCGGTGGTGCGGCCGCTCTCGAGACGGCGGTGGGCCTCGGTGGCGTCCCGCAGCGGCAGCACCTGGCCGACGTCCACGCGCAGTTCGCCGTCGAGGACGGCGCCGACGGCCTGCCGCAGCACGGCGGACACGGCCTCGGGACGCTCGCCGCTCAGCGCGCCGAGGTTGAAGCCGAGGACGCCCTTGCCGCTGAACCACAGCTCGTTCGCGCTGAACGGGACGTCGTCCGCACCCGAGGCGTTGCCCATGGCGACCAGGCGCCCGCCCTGCGCCAGCGCGTCGAGGCTCGCCCGACGGGCCGCGCCGCCGACCGGGTCGACGGCCACGTCGAAGCCCCGCCCGTCGGTGAGACCGGCCACGGCCCCGGGGAGGTCGTCGCGCAGGACGACCTTGTCGTAGCCGAAGGCCGTCGCGGCCTCGATCTTGTCCGGCGAGCCCACGGTGCCCACGACTTGGCCCGCGCCCAGCAGCCGGGCCACCTGGCCGAGCTGGCTGCCCGCGCCCCCGGCCGCGGCGTGCACCAGCACCCGCTCGCCCTTGCGCAGCCGGGCCACCTCGCCCAGGACCAGCCACGCCGTGGTGCTGTTGGAGGGAACGGCGGCCATCAGCGCCCGGTCGGCGTCGTCCGGCAGCGGGGCGACCAGGTGGGCGTCGGTCACCGCGACCGCGCCGTAGCCGCCGCCCATGGTCATGGTCAGGGCCGTGACCGGCTGGCCCACCCGCAGCCCGCTCACGCCGTCGCCGAGGGCGCGGATCCGCCCCGCGGCCTCGATGCCGGGTACGTACGGCAGCGGAACGTCCACGGCGCCCTGCCGGAACAGGATCTCGGCGTAGTTCACCCCGGCGTGGGTCACGTCGATGGCGACCTGGCCGGGGCCGGGCACCGGCTCCTCGGCCTCGGTGTACTCCAGCACCTCGGCTCCGCCGAAGCGGGGGATGGTCACAGCGCGCATGGCAGGTCACTCCTCAAAAGCAACAGGGAAAACGAACAAGAGGAAATACAAGAGGTGTTCAGGTGGCGACGGCCTCGGCGTCGCGCTCGCCCTCCGGCGCCGCGGCGACGGGCTTCGCCGCCCTCGGCCGCAGCAGCAGCGCCGTGGCGGCGGCGGACACCAGGCACAGCCCGGCGAAGATCCACAGCGTGAGGTGGAGCGCCTCGGGGAACCGGGGGCCGGACAGCCGTCCTCCGGTACGGGCGGCCAGGACGGCCCCGACCACGGCGATGCCCAGCGTCTCCGCGGTCAGCTTCGCGGTGTTGAAGGTGCCCGCCGCGGCCCCGGCGTGTTCGGAGGGGACCGCGTCGACCGCCAGTCCGTCGAGCAGCCCCTGCGCGACGGCCACGCCGATGCCCGTCACCACCAGGGCCGGGAGCAGCGAGGATCCCGTCGCCAGCCAGGCCGACCCGGCGGCCACCAGCACCAGCGAGGCGACCACCTGCACCGAGCCGGGAATCCAGCGGACCAGCGCCCCGCAGATCAGCGGGATGAACAGGACCGGGCCGGTGAGCGCCACCATGGACAGCCCGGCCTCGCCGGTGCTCATGCCCGCGACGGCGTGGAAGTAGGCGGGCAGATAGGTGAGCAGCGGGCCGAACAGCCCGACCACGGCGACCACGGCGAGGCAGAGGCCGAGGAAGCGGCCGGTGCCGAAGAGCCGGAAGTCGAGCAGCGGTTCGGCGACCCGTCGTTCGACGGCCACGAACGCCCCGGACAGCGCCACCGAGGCGATGAGCGAGCCCGCCACCGCAGCGCTGCCCCACCCCAGTTCGGGGCCCTCGACCAGAGCGAAGATGAGCAGCAGCAGGGCCAGGGTGAACAGCGTGCCGCCCGCCCGGTCCAGCTGGCCGCGCGCGGCGGCGGGCCGGGAGGCCGGGAGGGAGCGGTAGGAGGCGACGCAGCCCAGGCCGATGACGCCGGGCAGGGCGAACGCGGCCCGCCAGCCCCAGCTGTCCACCAGCAGCCCGGCCAGCGTCGGCCCGAAGGCCAGGCCGATGCCGATCGTGGTGCCGAACAGGCCGAACACCTTGGACCGGGCCTGGCCCGTGAAGGCCTCGGCGAGCACGGCGCTGGCGCCCGTGGTGGTCGCGGCCGCGCCGATCCCGGAGATCAGCCGCGCCACGTCCAGCACCACGATGTCCTGGGCGACGGCGCTGATCAGCGCGCACACCGCGAAGAGGGCCACACCGGACACGAAGACCCGGCGGCGGCCGAGCCGGTCCGCGAGGGCACCGGTGATCAGCATGAATCCGGCGAAGGTGGCGCTGTACGCGTTGACCACCCACTGGGTGGCGGCCAGGCTCGCGTCGAGCTGCTCACTGATGTCGGTGAGCGCCACCGAAGCGCCGGTCAGGGTGAAGGGAACGAGAAAGACCGCCACCAGTGGCAGCAGCAGCGTCCCGGCGCGACGCATCATCACATCCAATTCGCGGTGGGGGGTGGGGCATTTACCTGACACGGGGCTCACCCCGTGTACCCACCACTGTGTCCGCTTCCGCTCATGGCCCACTCACGCCGGACTCACGCCTTCCGGTGGATGCGGATCAGCCGTGTCAGACTCGCCTGCGGCGGCGGTGACATGAGACCCGCCGCGAGTTGAACCGCATTCTCTCCAAGCGCAAATGAGGTGCAAGGAAATCCATGCGCAGGACATCGCTGGGATCGACCGGGATATCCGTCAGCAGGTTCTGTCTCGGCACCATGATGCTGGGGTCGTGGGGTAACGCCGATCATTCCGACTGTGTGCGTCTTGTCCACACCGCGCTCGACGCCGGCGTCAACTTCATCGACACCGCGGACATGTACGCCGGAGGCGAGACGGAAGAAATCGTCGGCAAGGCGCTCAAGGGGCGCCGGGACGATGTGGTGCTGGCCACCAAGGTGCACTTTCCGATGGGCGACGACCCGAACCACGGCGGGAATTCCCGGCGCTGGATCAGGCGGGAGGTCGAGAACAGTCTGCGCCGCCTCGGCACGGACTACATCGACCTGTACCAGATACACCGGCCGGATCCGTCGACGGACATCGATGAAACGCTGTCGGTGCTGTCCGATCTGGTGCGGGAGGGGAAGGTGATGGCCATCGGGTCGTCCGATTTCTCCGCCGAGCAGATCGTGGAGGCCCGGTGGACGGCGGAGCGCCGCGGCCATGTGCCGTTCCACACCGAACAGCCCCCGTACTCCCTGTTCATGCGGGGTGTCGAGCGGTCGGTGCTGCCCACCGCGCAGCGGTACGGCATGGGGGTGATGACCTGGAGCCCGCTGGCAAGCGGCTGGCTGACCGGCCGCTTCCGCAAGGGGCGCGGTGACGGCATCGGCGAACTGGGCTCGTTCCGCAGCGACATGATCCCGTACAAGTTCGACCAGTCGCTGCCGGGCAACGCGCGCAAGCTGGCCATCGTCGAGGAGCTGGTCGAGCTCGCCGCCGAGTGCGGGCATCCGGTGTCCCACCTGGCGGTGGCGTTCGTGCTGACGCACCCGGCCGTCTCGTCGGTCATCATCGGGCCGCGGACGGTCGAGCAGTTGACGGATCTGCTGGCCGGTGCGGAGGTGACGCTGGACGACGCGGTGCTGGACCGGCTGGACGCGCTGGTGGCGCCGGGGACCGACCTCAATCCGTCGGACGCCGACTACACGCCCCCGCACTTCGCCGACGCCTCCCTCCGGCGTCTGCCCCCGCAGCGGCGCGGGGCCTGAACGCCTGACCCCTGAACGCCTGAAGATGCTTTCGGCCCGGGACATCGGCGGTGCGCCGCCGATGTCCCGGGCCGTGTGGTCGTCGCGCGATCAGCGCCGGGAGGAATCCGTGATGCCTCCGAGCAGATGGCCCAGGACTTCCTGGAGTTCATCGTTCAGCGATCCGGCGTCAGCGGAACTCCGCTGATAGCACCAGCGGTAGAGCGCCCCGAGATACAGATCACGCAGCACGTTCCCCACGAGGTTCGACGACAGGTTCTCGGCCAGTTCACCGGTGTGGCACCCGGTTTCCACGATCTCCGAGAAGATGTCCGCCATATACGGGTCCTCCTGGATCGGACGGCCCGCCTTCACCCATGCGGTGAGCATGGCCACCGTGAGGTCACGCTCTTCCTCGTTGATCCGCCCCAGAACGGACACGCACTGTTTCAGCTGCGCGACGGCACCGGCCCCATAGGACCGGGTCTCCGCGAGATGCGTCATGAGTTTCGCCCGCCGCCGTTCGCTCCAGGCGCCGATGAGATCTTCCTTGCGGGGAAAGTAGTTGAAGAAGGTTCCCCGCGCCACATCGGCACGCTCCGCGATGTCGTCGATGGAGGTCTGGTCGTAACCCTTCTCGCTGAAGAGTTCCAAAGCCGCCGTATACAGCCGTTCCTTGACCCGCTGCTTGTTGCGCTCCCGGCGACCCGCGGGCGGCGCCACTGACGCCGTTGAGTCCATATCGATCCGTCTCCGTCCCTTGATAAGTGTGATCGGCGCTGACCACCGAAGGATCAAGCTGACCACGAAGGATCAAGGGGAGCGAGACCCATGAGATGAGAAGCCCTCCTGGCCAGCCCCCAACTTTCTTATACCACAGTCTAACAATGACTTCTGGTCATCGTTCGGCACTGTCATCCCGGCGCGCCGCCCGTCAGACTGCGGGTCAGGGCTTCCAGGCTCTCGGCGCCCAGCAGCCGCCCGGCGGTGACCTCGATGCCGTGTTCCCGGCGCAGTTGCTGCCCGAGCCGCGCGGCCATCAGCGAGTCGAGCCCCACGTCGCGCAGCGGCCTGCGCGGGTCGAGGTCGCCGAGCGACATCCCGAGGACCGCGGCGGCCGCGGCGGGCAGCGCCTTCGTGGAGTCGCGCCGGGTGTCCGGAAGCCCCGGTTCGAACCGGGTGCGCGGGTCGTGCGCGGGGCGTGGGTCGTGCGCGGGGCGCGACTCGAAGGGGCGCGACTCGAAGGGACGAGCGTCGAACGCGGGGCGGGAGTCGAGCGCGACGTGCGGGGCGCGCGTGAGGCGGGAGCCGTCAACGGGGCGGGAGACGCGCACGGGGCGGCGGGAGGTGCGCGTGGTCAGCAGACGGGACAGCCGGGAGCCCAGCGGCGCCGTCCGTACCCGTACCTCCGCCGCGATCCGCGCCGCCCCGCGCCGGGCCGCGCGCAGCGCCGGGCCGCCGGACGCG
>NZ_RIBZ01000200.1:0-15958 GCF_003721215.1 Streptomyces botrytidirepellens | reverse complement strand
GGCCGGGCCCGGCTCGGCGGGGGCGGCGGCGCTCACCGCCGAGAGCCGCCTGGCGCAGGCGGCCCGGATGGCGGCGGACGCCGAGGTGTGCGTGGCCGTGCTCGGCGACCGCTCCGGGCTCTTCGGCCGCGGCACCTCCGGCGAGGGGTGCGACGCCGCCGACCTCGAACTCCCCGGCGAGCAGGGCGCGTTGCTGGACACCCTGCTGGCCACCGGTACGCCCGTGGTGCTGGTGCTGCTCACCGGCCGCCCGTACGCCCTCGGCCGCTGGTCGGGGCTGCTGGCGGGCGCCGTGCAGGCGTTCTTCCCCGGAGAGGAGGGCGGCCCGGCGGTGGCCGGGGTGCTGGGCGGGCGCGTCGGCCCGTCCGGGCGGCTGCCGGTGAGCGTGCCGTACGCGCCCGGCGGCCAGCCCTGGACGTATCTCCAGCCCCCGCTCGGCCGCCGCAGCGAGGCCAGCACCGTCGACCCGACGCCGCTGTTCCCCTTCGGCCACGGGCTGACGTACACCTCGTTCGCCTGGGAGCGGCCGGAGGCCGATGCCGCCGAGGTGCCGACCGACGGCGAGACGACGGTACGGCTGACCGTGCGCAACACCGGCGACCGGGCCGGGACCGAGGTGGTGCAGCTGTATCTGCACGACCCGGTGGCCCGCACCGCCCGCCCGGTGGCGCGGCTCGTCGGCTACGCCCGGGTGCCGCTCGGGCCGGGCGACTCGGCCGAGGTGCACTTCACCTTCCACGCCGACCTCGCCGCGTACCCGGTGGACCGGGACGGCACCCGGATCGTGGAACCGGGCGCGCTGGAGCTGCGGTTGGCGGCCTCCAGCGCCGACGCCGACGTACGCCACACCGTCCCGCTGACGCTGACCGGACCCGAGCGCCGGGTGGACCACCGGCGGCGGTTGGTGTGCGAGGCGCGGGTGAAGTAGCGGGCGGGCGGGGGTAGTGGGCGGGGGCCCGTGGGCGGGGCGTACGGGTCAGCGCGGCCCCTCCCCCGCCTCCACGCGCGCCCAGGCTTCCGCGAACAGCTCGGGCAGCGTGCGGGTGGGCAGCGGGAGCCGGGCGTGCACACTTCCGGCGCTCAGCCGCAGACCGTGGAGGTCCGCCTTCCACACCTCGATCGGCTGGTAGAACTTCTTGGGCGCGGGCGCCCAGTCGCCGGGCAGGAAGACCTGGCGCCCGGCCCTGGCCCGCTTGTCCGCGACCGCGAGCCCCCGGGCGACGAGTGCGGCGGCGGCATCCCGGTGACGGGCGGCCGTCCAGCCGTTCCAGGTACGGACGCCGCGGTCGGTCGGCCGGGGCAGGACCAGGAGCTGGAGATAGAGGACGGCCGGGTCCTGGTCGAGGCCCAGCTTCCCGGCCACCGACGCCACCACACCGGGGGCCGAGGCCGTCGGATCGGCCTCGTACCGCCCGGCGGGCAGCGCCCCGGAGACGATCCGGTCGACGATGCGGGCGCAGACCGGGCCGCGCAGCCACTCCACGGCCTCCAGCTCACTGCGGCCGACCCCGGACGCGGACGCCGCAGCCAGCCGCTTGGAGCGCTCGTCGTCCCCGTAGAGCGCCGGGCGGAAGTACAGGCGGGTGTTGTCCCGGTACCCCCGGCGGTTGATCAGGCCCTCGGCGCCCACGGTGAGCCCGTCGTCCACCGTGGCGACGTCCAGCCGCTCCGGACCTGCGTACGGGCGCCCGCCGAACACCTCGCGCAGCTCCGTGATCGGCTCGTCCCCCTCGTGGCGGAAGTAGCCCGCGTCCAGCAGCAGCCCCGGGTGGTTCAGCCGCTCCTTCAGCAACGCGACGAAGCCGGGCACCCCGTCCCGGACCGGGTCCCCGGCGGGCAGCTCGGCGTAGGCCCAGGGGAGGTTGGGGACGGCGCCGCTCAGCAGCTCCCCGAACCGCACGATCTGCCACCGCTCGTCGGCCGCGGTGCATCCGTAGTCGGTCCTGCGGAGCCAGGTGTCGAGGTCGGCGAGGAGCGTGGGCTCCCCGGCGGGGTCGGTGAGCGCCGCGCAGAAGCGGCCCGCGGACAGCGGGGAGGACCCCCTCTCGACGACCGCGCTCAGCGTGCGCTCCGGCACCACGGTCCGCCGCCCGTACCGCGCCCGCCACGCCTCGGCGATCCGCTCGGCCACCGGCCGCATCCCGCCCGGCTCCCACAGGGCGGCGGGGTCCTCCGGCAGGACGTCCGCCAGCAGCTCAAGCCGCTCCGCCGCGCCGATCCCCGCCAACTCGCGGTTCGCGGCCTCGGCTTCGGCCGTCTTCAGCCGCAGCGTCGCCCGCTCGTCGGCGTCGAGGGTCGGGCCGTAGCTCAAGCTGACCATCCCGGCCAGCGCGAGCGACGCCGCCGCCCGGCCCAGCCCCGTACCGTCCCTGAGCAGGTCCACCGCCTGCCGGTCCCACGGCACGGGCCCCCGCTCCCGCACCAGCGCCACCAGCCGCCGCACCTGCTCCGCGCTGCCCCAGCCGCGCGGCACCTCGGCGACCTCCTCGATCTCCCCGAGGCTCGGCGGCTCCGCGTCTCCGGTGCGCAGATCGACGAACCGGCACCGCTCCTTGCGCCACCCCACCCCGACGGCCGCCCCGCGCTCGTCGCGCACCGCCGCCCGCTCGGTGTCCACGATCCCGGTACGCAGCCGGGCCGCGGGGTCGGCGAACGGGGTCTCCGCCCACATCTCCAGCAGCGCCAGCTGCCGCTGCCGCCGCCCGTCCCGCGTGGGCGCGACGGCCGCCCGCAGCGCGACGGCCCCGATCCGCCCGATGAACCGCACCCAGGACCCCTCACCGGCCTTCCCGGGCCCCTCACCCGGCTCCGCCGGATCCCACGTGCCGCGCAGATAGGCCCCGGTCCGCTCGATGCTGCCGAGCGCCCCGGCGTCCCAGTGCCCCGTGCCGTCGATGAGCCCCGCCAGGGCGTGCACCAGCCAGCGGTCATCCAGAGCGGCCCTGGCGCGCGCGTCCGTCATCGACCCTCCCCCGTTCGATCGCGTCATGGGGAGATCCTCCCCCATGGGTCCGACAATGGTTCTGGTGCGCCGGGTTCTGGTGCGCGGAGAGCGGGAAGGCGGCGGGCATGGGCAAGGGAATCTTCCGGTACGCGTCCTCGTACGAGCCGCTGGGCGGGCCGGAGGTCGCTCCCGGCAGTCAGGGTGAGCAGGACGACGCGGTGTCCGAGTTCTTCCAGCAGGTCTCCGACAGGGTGCTCACGGGAGGCCCGCTGGGGAGGGAGCTGACCCACCTGGACGCCGTCGACCGGTCGTTCACCTTCCGCCAGGCACCCGAACCGGATGCCCGCGCCGTCGTCGGCACGGACGGTGGGGCGCCCGCGGCGTCCTCCCCGGCGTGGGCGCACCTGGCGTGGCTCCTGCGGGAGCTTCCCTTCGTCCACGCGTTCCGGGAGTACGGGCAGGAGGGCGGCCCGACGCTGCTCGGGGTGGAGGCGCCGTCGCGCCAGTGGGCGGATGTGCTGACGGAGCATCACGGGGAGCGGTGGCGGGTGCGGGTGGCCCTGGAGGGCCGTTCGGAGCCGATCGAGTTCCCGGGCATGGTGATCGGCGAAATGTTCGGCGAGGGGCGGCACCGCACGCCGACGGTGGAGGGGCAGCCGCATCTGGTGGACCCGGGGATCTGAGGCCCGGCACGTGGTGTCGCACCTTCACGGCCGCGCGCCTAGGCTGTCGCTCCGAGCGACGGCTACCGGCGCGTAACGCAGACCGCGAAGGAGCGCGTGATGAAGGGCTGGACCGCGAGCGACATCCCCGACCAGACCGGCCGCACCGCCGTGGTGACCGGCGCCAACAGCGGCCTCGGCTATGCCACCGCCCGCGAACTGGCCCGGCGCGGCGCCCAGGTCGTGCTGGCGTGCCGGGACGCGGGGCGCGGCAAGGACGCCGAGGAGCGGATCCGGGCGGAGGCGCCGGGGGCGGTGGTGCGGTTCGCGCCGCTGGACCTGGCGGATCTGGCGTCCGTACGGGCCTTCGCCGCGGACTTCCCGGGCGACCGGCTCGATCTGCTGATCAACAACGCGGGCGTGATGGCCCTCCCGTACCGCAGGACGGCCGACGGCTTCGAGATGCAGTTCGGCGTCAACCACCTCGGCCACTTCGCGCTCACCGGACTGCTGCTGCCGAAGCTGCTGGAGGCCGGGCCGGGCGCCCGCGTGGTCACCGTGTCCAGCTTCATGCACCTGCTGGGCACGGTCGATCCGGCCGACCTCTCCATGCAGCGCAAGTACCGGCGTTGGGCCGCCTACGCCCGCTCCAAGAGCGCCAACCTCCTCTTCACCCACGAACTGGCCCACCGCCTGCGCACCGCGGGCCTCCCCCTGGTGGCGGCCGCCGCCCACCCGGGCTACGCCGCGACCAACCTCATGTCCGCCGCGCCGAAGATGGAGGGCCACCGGGCGAAGGAACGCTTCATGGAGATCGGCAACCGCTACTTCGCCCAGTCCCCGGAGCGCGGCGCGCTCCCCACCCTCTACGCGGCCACCGCCCCCGATGTCCGGCAGGACGACTACGTCGGCCCGCCCCTCCAGGGCCTCCGCCCCGGCTCCCCCACCCGCGCGGCCCGCGCCAAGTGGACCCTCAGCGACAAGGCGGCCCGCCAGCTGTGGGCGGCCTCGGAACAGCTCACGGGCGTGCGGTACGCGGCCCTGGCGTGAGCCGCCGTGGCGTGAGCCGCCGTGGCGTGAGCCGCCGTGGCGTGAGCCGCCCTGCCGTGGGCCGCCCTGCCGTGAGCCGCCGTGGCGTGAGCCGCCGTGGAGGCCCCTACGAGGAGGGTTTGCCGGACGCCCGGCGGGAGCGGTAGTCACCGGGTGTCATGTCGAACTCCTTCCGGAAGGCGAGGTGGAACCCGACCTGGCTGCGGTAGCCGATGCGCTGCGCGATGTCCTGTTGCGCCACGGAGGTGTCCGCCAGCAGCCGTCTGGCCTCCTGGAGGCGGCGCGCCGTCAGATACCGCATCGGCGATTCGCCCACCAGGTCCCGGAACACCTGCGAGAACACCGAGCGGGACATGCCGGCCTCACGGGACAGGGACTCCACCGTCCACGGCTCGGCATAGGAGCCGTGGATCGACATCAGCGCCTTGCTGATGCCCGGGTGATGCAGCGCGGTCAGCGCGGATGACTCCTCCGCCAGTTGCTCCATGGCGATCCGCAGGGAGAGTACGAACACGGTCTCGAAGGCCCGCAGCGTCACCAGCCGGGAGCCGGGCGCCGTTCGCCCGATCTCGGAGGGCAGGCAGTCGAGGGTGCGCAGCAGCAGCGGCTCGCCCTCGATCATGTGGCGCCGGAGCACGATGATCCGGGGCAGCGCGCTGTAGAGCCCGGACTCACCGATCGCGCTGTAGTGCAGGCTCGCGCAGAGCATCCGCGTCCGGTACGGCGGTGTCCCGACCCTGACGACGCCGGACTCGCCGGGAGGGAAGTCCTGCACGAGGGCGGACAGCGGCGTCGTCTGTACGCCGTACTCGGCCGCGAAGACGTGGGCGGTGCCGTGCGGGAAGATCGCCAGGTCGCCCTCGTGCAGCTCCACGGGTTTGGGGTCGTCGCCAAAGGCTATGACACAGGAACTGTTGAGCATGTAGTGAACAATCGCGCACTTGTCGTCGTGCCCCTTGACTCCCCATGTCCCACCCGCCTCCCACACGCTGTGGAAGATGTCGGTGAGCCACAGGGAGCGCAGCATCTCGCTCAGCACGTCGTCATGCACGGACGATCCATAAAGCGATTCGGCTCATGATTAATTGATCGTATCCACCACTCCCAGAACGATGAGAGGCGAAGCCGGGCGGGTTGGCCGGTTTACGGGGTTGCAGTTCTGGGGGGACGCGTTCCATGAGGGTTCTGATCGCGGGTGCCGGCATCGGGGGGCTGACCGCTGCCCTGAGTCTCCATTCCGCCGGAATGCGCGATGTCCAGGTACTGGAGGCGGTGCGCGAGATCCGGCCGCTGGGGGCAGGGGTGAACCTGCTGCCCAACGCGGTGCGCGAACTGGCTGCCCTCGGGCTGGCCGAAAACCTCGCAGAGGTGGGCGCCGACCTGACCGGACTCGGCTACTACAACCACCTCGGACAAGAGATCTGGCGCGAACCCCGCGGTCGGCCGAGCGGCTCCCGGTGGCCTCAACTGGCGCTGCACCGCGGCGCCCTGCAAAGCACCCTGGCCGACGGCGTCCGCGCCCGCCTGGGGAACACCGCGATCACCACCGACGCGCGTGTCACCGGCTTCACCGCACTGCCCGGCGGGGGCGTCGAGGTGAGCGTGGCCCACCGCGACGGCGATCGGCCGGTGGAGCGGATCCGGGCGGACGTGCTGGTCGGGGCCGACGGCCTGCGGTCCGCCGTACGCCGGGCGCTGTATCCGCAGGAAGGGGAGCCACGCTTCAACGGCACCGCCGTGTGGCGGGGCGTGACGCGCGGCGCACCCTTCCACGGCGGTCGCGCGATGGTCGTCATGGGGGACGGCCGCTGGAAGGCGGTCGTCTACCCGCTGGCCGTACGCCCGGATGCGGACGGCCTGGTCCCGGTGAACTGGGCGGTCTCCCGCGCCGTACCGGAGGAGCCCCCATCCTCCGACGCCGCGTCCGACGACGCCCCCGACGACGGCTTCCCCGCGGCGGTGACCGGCTGGCGGTGCGGCGATCTGCGGATGGCCGCGCTCGTGGCGGACTCCGGGGCGGTCGCGTCCTTCCCCATGCTCGACCGGGACCCCGTGCCCCGCTGGTCGTTCGGCGCCGCGACCCTGCTCGGGGACGCCGCGCACGCCATGGCCCCGATGGGGTCGAACGCGACGACCCAGGCCGTTCTGGACGCCCGTAGCCTCGCCCACGCCCTGGCCACGCACGACGACCCGGCCGCGGCCCTCGCCGCGTACGACCGGGACCGCCGGCCACTGATGAACCGGCTGCAACTGCTCAACCGGGCCAAGGGGCCCGAGGTCGTGATCGATCTGGTCCACGAGCGGGCCCCGGAAGGCTTCGGGCGGGTGGACGACGTGGTCCCCGCCGCCCGGCTGGCCCAGGTGGCCGGTGCCTACGCCCGCGCCGCCGGCTTCGACGTCGGGTCCGTCAACGCCCCTTCGCCCTACGCCCACCCACAGCACCTTGTGTCAGGAGAGACATGACCCGCAGCGGCCAGGAATACCTCGAATCACTACGCGACGGCCGTGCCGTCTGGCTCGACGGTGAGCTGGTCAAGGACGTCACGGAGCACCCCGCCTTCCGCAACACGGCCCGCTCGATCGCGCACCTCTACGACATGGCGCGGGACGCGGAGCTGCGGGACGTCCTGACGGTCCGCCCCGAGGGATCGGACCGGGCGGTGCTGCGCCCCTACCACGTGCCGCGCACGCAGGCCGAACTCGTCGAGCGGCGCAAGGCGTTCAAGACCTGGTCGGAGGCCAGCTTCGGCTTCCTGGGCAGGTCGCCCGACTACATGGCGGCCGGGATCGCGGGTTTCGTCTCGACGCCGGAGATCTTCGCCGGGGAGACCTTCGACGGACGCGACAACCTCGCCGCGTACTACCGGCGCATGGCGGAGGGCGACCTCTACCAGTCGTTCACCATCACCAACCCCCAGATCGACCGCACCAGGGCGGCCAGTGAGCAGGAGGAGGACGACCTGTACGTGCGGGTCGTCAAGGAACGCGACGACGGCATCGTGGTACGCGGCGCCAAGATGATCGGCACCGGGGCGGTGTTCGGCGACGAGATCATCGTCGGCACCATCGAGCCGTTGAAGCCCCAGGACGTCGAGTACGCGCTGTGCTTCTCGGTGCCGCTCGACACTCCGGGACTGAAGTTCGTCTCCCGGACCTCTTACGAGGGCCAGGCCCGCAGCGTCTTCGACAACCCGCTGTCCGCGCGCTTCGACGAGAACGACGCGCTGCTCGTCTGCGACGACGTCTTCGTGCCCTGGGAGCGGGTGCTGACCTACCGGGACGTCGACACCACGTTCCGGATGTGGTGGTTCACGCCCGCCTACAACAACTTCGTGCATCAGGCCGCGACCCGTTTCTGGACCAAGCTCGAGTTCCTCACCGGCCTCGCGATCCTGGTCACCCGGGCGAACAACACCTATGACCTGCCACCCGTGCAGATGCAGATCGGCCGGCTCATCGGGTGGCTCAACATCGCCAAGTCGATGGTGCTGGCGGCCGAGACGACATGCGAGCAGGTGGACGGCGAGGGCAGCGCCGTGCACATCAACCGGGAGATCGCCTCGGCCCACCGGGCCATGGCCGGCGACCTCTACCCCAAGGTGCTCGCCGAGATCAAGATGCTGGCCGGCGGCGGCCTCATCCAGCTCCCGGCCTCCGGCTACGACCTGACGCACCCCGAACTCGGCCCGCTGGTGGCCAAGTACGTGCGGTCGCCCGGCACGCCGGCGGAGCAGCGGATCAAGCTGCTCAAGCTCGCCTGGGACGCGCTGGGCTCGGAGTTCGCCGCACGGCACGAGCAGTACGAGCGCTTCTACCACGGCGCTCCCCACGTCTACCTGCCCGGCATCGTGCGCGACGGCAACCCCGACCTGCTGGCCGCCTTCACCCAGTCGTGCCTGGACGGGTACCAGCTGGACGAGCAGCCGGGCGGTACGGGGGGCCTCCGTGGGGGCCGCTGACCGCCGGCGGGCGCTGGCCCTGCTCGCCTGCACCCAGTTCGTCCTGATCCTGGACACCTCGATCATCAACGTGGCCGCGCCGTCCATCGGTGCGAGCCTGGACATCTCGCCCGCCGCGCTGTCCTGGGTGGCCAACGCCTACCTCGTCTCCTTTGGCGGACTGCTGCTGCTCAGCGGCCGTGCCGCCGATCTGCTGGGACAGCGCAGGGTGTTCGTGGCCGGTCTCGGCGTCCTCGCGGCCGCCTCGCTGCTGGGGGCGCTCTCCGAGAGTGCCGCCCTGCTGATCACCGCCCGAGCGGTGCAGGGCGTCGGGGCGGCCATGGCCGCGGCGGCGGCGTTCGCGCTGGTGCTCACGCTGTTCGAGGACGGCCCCGAACGGCACCGGGCGCTGGGTGTGTTCGCCGCGATGGCCGGTGCCGGGGGCGCCGCGGGTACGGTGCTCGGCGGGGTGCTCACCAGCTGGCTGGGGTGGGAGTCGACCTTCGCCCTGAACGTGGTGGCCGGGGTCGCCCTGGTCCTGCCCGTGCCACGGCTGCTGCCGCCCGGTACGTCCGGCGGGCGCGGAAAGGGCTTCGACGTGCCCGGCGCGGTGGCGGTCACTGCCGGTCTGGGGCTGCTGGCCTACGCCGTGGTCAACGCGGGTGAGGCGGGGTGGAGTTCCACGCCGACGCTGGCCACCGGAGCCGCCGCCGTCGTTCTGCTGGCCGCGTTCGTCCTGATCGAACGCAGGGTGGCGCACCCGCTGGTCCCGCTCGCCGTGCTGGGCCGGCCGACGCTGCGGCTGGCCAACATCCTGGCCGCGCTGTGGCAGATGTCGCTGTTCCCGATGTTCTTCCTGGTGAGCCTGTACCTCCAGGCGGTGCTCGGGTACGAACCGGTGCTCGGGGGGCTCGCCCTGCTGCCGCTGTGTCTTGTCGTCATCACGGTCGCCTCCACCGCGGACCGGCTGATCGGCCGGTTCGGTCTGCGCGCGGTGATGGGCGCCGGGTTCGTGCTGGTGGCCGTCGGCATGGCCTGGCAGTCGCTGCTGTCGGCCGGCGGTTCCTTCGTGGCGGACGTCCTGCCGCAGAGCCTCCTGCTGGGCGTCGCACTGCCGCTGGTCTCCATCACCGCGAACGTCGCGGCCACCCTCGACACCCGCGAGGACGAGGCAGGCCTCGCGTCCGGGCTGGTCAACACCAGCCTCCAGTTCGGCTCCGTCCTCGGTCTCGCCGTCCTGTCCGGGATCGCCGCCGCACGCACCGACGCCTCCGCCGCGGCCCACGACGTGGCGCTCACCGAGGGCTTCAGCACGGCCTTCCTGGTCGGGGCCGTACCGGCGCTGGTCGCGCTACTGCTCACCCTCCGGCTGCGGCTGCCCGCACCGGACGCCTCGGCACCCCCGGAGGCGAGCACCGCCGCCGAGCACCGGCGCGCCGTGCCCTGATCGCGCCCACCGGTCCCGGTCCGCCCGACCGGGCCGGGCCCGTGCGCCCACCGAAGCGAACCCCACGTAGAAAGGCACGACATGACACAAGAGCACCGCAGGCGCGTCCTCGTGACCGGAGCCAACGGTTTCCAAGGCGGTGCGGTGGCCCGGCTGCTGGCCGGCCAGGGGCACGAGGTGCGCGGCCTCGTCCGGGACGAGGCGAAGGCCGCGGCGTCCCCGCCCGCCGGGGTCACGCCGGTGCGCGGCGACCTGGGCAGCCTCGAGGACCTGCGCGCCGCCTTCCGGGGGGTCGCGCACGCCGTTGTCACGATGCCCCTGGAGTACGACTCCGGGACGGTGGCCGGATACGCCCGCAACATCGCCGAGGCGGCCCGCGAGGCCGGGGTGCGGCGGCTGGTCTACAACGTCAACACGCCGGTCCCCGACGAGGCCACGCCGTACGCCGGGTTTGAGACGCGCCGCCTGGCGGAGGAGGTGCTGCGGGCCGGTGGAGTGCCCGTGGTGGTGGTGAGGCCGCCGGTCTACCTGGAGAACCTCTTCAGCCCGTGGAACGGTCCCGCGATCGTCAACGACGGTGTCCTCGCCTACCCGCTGCCCGCCGAGCAGCGGGTGGCGTGGATGTCGCACGACGACCTCGCGCGCGTGGTGGCAAGGGCCCTGGACGACGACGTCCCGGCCGGTCAGGTGCTGAACGTCGGCGGCGCCGACGTGCTCACCGGTCCGGAACTGGCGGCAGCGTTCGGGCAGGCCCTGGGCCGTGAGATCCGCTATGTGCCGTTGGAGGTCGCGCAGTTCGAGCAGGGACTCGCCCAGCTGCTCGGGGCCGAGGCCGCGGCGGGCGTCGCGGGGATCTACCACCACGCCGCCACGGGCCGGGCGGGCGACCTGCTCGCCCCGTCACCCGCCGCCGTCGAGAGCGCGCTGGGTGTACGACTCACGCCGGTGATCGAGTGGGTCAAGGCGCAGTCCTGGGAGCACTGGGCCCGGTCCGCCGGGTGACCCACCGCCGTGACCGGGGGCGGCCCGCGCGGGCCGCCCCCGGCAGACGGCACGTCGGTCGGACAACAAACGGGGGAAGAGAAATGTCACGCCACAGCAGTCAGCCGGACCGGGAGCACAAACCGGCGCCCGTCGCCGTGATCGGCATCGGGTGCCGCCTGCCGGGGGCACACGGCCCCGGGCAGTTGTGGGAACTGCTCCGCTCGGGCCGGGACGCGACCCGTTCCGCGCCAGCGGACCGGTTCCCGGCCGGGTTGGAGGTGCCGGCCGGGGGCAGGCGCGGTGGATTCCTGGACGGGGTCGAGGAGTTCGAGGCCGGGTTCTTCGGCATCCCGGACGACGAGGCCGCCGTGATGGATCCCCAGCAGCGTCTGCTGCTGCTCACCGCGTGGGAGGCGCTCGAGGACGCGGGAGCCGACCCGCGGGGGCTCACGGGCAGCCGTAGCGCCGTGTTCGTCGGCCAGTCCCACGCCGAGCACTGGGAGCGGCTGCGCGAGGCCCGGGCCGACGCGCTCGACCTGGACTGTCTGGTCGGCGGCCACCAGCGCTCGCTGCTCGCCGGCCGGCTCTCCTTCCACCTCGGCCTCCGGGGGCCCAGCGTCACCCTGGACTGCGCGCAGGCCTCGTCGCTGGCCGCGATCCACCTGGCCTGCCTCAGCCTGCGTGCGGGCGAGTCGGAACTCGCCCTGGCCGGCGGCGCGAACCTGCTGCTCGCCACCACGACCACCGGCGTGTTCGACGGCGCCGGTGTGCTCTCCGCCGAAGGGCGCTGCCGCTTCGGGGACGCCGACGCGGACGGCTTCGTCCGGTCCGACGGTGTCGGCCTCGTCGTCCTCAAGGCGCTCGACCGCGCCGTCGCCGATGGCGACCCGATCCGAGCGGTGATCCTGGGCAGCGCCATGAGCCACGACGGCGCCACCAAGATGCGCGTCACGGACCCCTCCGGCGACGGCCAGGCCCTGGCGATGCGCTGGGCCTACGAGGATGCCGGAATCGCGCCGGGCGACGTCGGCTACGTCGAGGCGCACGGTACCGGCACCCGCATCGACGCGGTGGAACTCGGCGCCCTCACCGAGGTGCTGGCCGAGGGACGCCCGCCCGGCCGACCGTGTCTGGTCGGCTCCGTGAAGACGAACGTCGGGCACTGCGAGGCCGCCGCCGGCGTCGCGGGGCTCATCAAGGCGGTGCTGTGCCTGGAACACGGACAAGCGCCGCCCAGCCTGCACTTCCGCACCCCCTCACCGCTCGTCGACTGGGACCGGCTGCCCCTGGTGGTGCCGACGTCCCCCCAGCCTCTGCCCACCGTCCCCGGCCGGCCCACGATCGCGGCGGTCAACGGGCAGGGCATGTCGGGAACGAACGTTCATGTGGTCCTCGGCCGGTGGGCCCGGCACCGGCACCCGGCCACTGCCTGACGTGCCGGAGGCATTCCCGGGCGGGCGCGGCGCTCCGCCGCCCCGAAGGTGGCGTCTGACGCCTCCGTCCCCGGCAGGTGCCGCGCTGTCCCCGTACCGGGGCTGACCGGGCCCTCCGCGCCCCTGCGCCAACAGTTCATCCACCGGCCTTCTTCCGCTTCTTCGGTCACCGCCACACCGTCGTCCCCGCCGCGCGCGTACGGGACGCGGTGTGCCCTGGCGCGCCGGGGACGGCCGATGGCCGATGGCCGATATCCGCGCGTGACGATTCTGTTTGGAGACACGTTGACCCGCACGCTTGAAATCGAAATCGGCAGTTCCCTACGCACGGCACTGATCGCGGAACTCGACCCGCTCACCGCCGACGCCCTCTGCTTCGACATGCGCCGCCACAACGAGCACGCCGACGTTCCCGCCCTCGTGGCGGCCCTGCGCCGTCTGGTGCCCTCGCTCGACGAGGTCGCCGGGTACTCCGTGGAGGCCTGCGTGGCGGCGATGCGCGACCTCGGGATGTTACTCGGCTCGATCAAGCGGCACGGCCCGGAGCCGGTGCCCCTTGCCCCGGAGGTGCTGCCCGTCCTGCTGGAACTGGGGCGGCGCACCGACATGGTGCCCCGTGACACCGTGCACCACTACACCACCTGGAACCCCACCGGCGGCCGCCAGCGCATGTACACGGGGGACATCCAGGAGGCCTATCTCCAGGAATCCGTACGGATGGTCTTCCCGCACCTGCGCGAGGGCCTGGAACTGGCCGAGCGCCTCAGCGGCTCCGACGTCGCC
This sequence comes from Streptomyces botrytidirepellens, assembly GCF_003721215.1. Lineage (NCBI taxonomy): Bacteria > Bacillati > Actinomycetota > Actinomycetes > Kitasatosporales > Streptomycetaceae > Streptomyces > Streptomyces botrytidirepellens. The sequence continues at coordinate 2,717 of NZ_RIBZ01000200.1, read as the reverse complement.
GACGCCAAGTTCGCCGTGCTCACCGACGAGTTGACCGCCCACGTGGAGTCGATGGTCTCGTCCATCGACATGGTCGTGGCCAACGTCGGCCCCGAGTTCTTCGCCCGGGACCTGCGTCCCTACTTCGAGGAGATCACCGTCGACGGCCGGGTGCTGCTCGGGCCGGCCGCCGCACAGGTCCCGCTGTGGCTGATCGACCAGGCGATCTGGGCCGCGGACAACAGCGAGCCCGCATACGAGGAGTTCCTGCGCGACTCGGTGCCCTACAGCCTGCCGCGCTGGCGTGAGCTGTACGACCACTGGACGGGCATCCCCTCGGTGGTGACCCGGCTGGTGGAGGCGTACGGCGACGACCCGGACGGCGCCGAACGGCGTATGCCGGGCCTGCGGCCCTCCGCCGAGGCGATCGCCCGCCTGCTGCGCGTGATCATCGTCTTCCGCGGTCGCCACCTGGGCATCGCGCGCAAGGCCTACGACGCCGACCTGCGCCTGTATCCGGTGGGCAGCGGCGGGGCCAGCGTGGACCTGCTGCGGCAGATCATCGATCTCACGCGGGCCACCGCCCAGGTCACCCGGCGCCCGGCTCGGTCCGCCGCCGCCCACGCCGAGCGGAGGACAGCGTGAGCATCCTGATCGCGGGCGCCGGCATCGGCGGCCTGACCACGGCACTGAGCCTGCACGCGGCGGGTGTGGGCGAGGTGCGCGTCCTGGAGTCGGTGGCCGAGATCAAGCCTTTGGGCGTGGGGCTGAACATCCTGCCCAACGCGGTCCGGGAACTCGCCGAACTGGACCTGCTGGACGAGCTGCTGGAAGTCGCCCTCCCCACCGGAAGCCTCGGCTACTACAACCGCCACGGACAGCTCATCTGGCAGGAGCCGCGCGGTGTGGCGGCCGGTTACCGCTGGCCGCAGCTGTCCGTCCACCGCGGTCGGCTACAGACCGTGCTGGCGGACGCGGTGCGCCGCCGGCTGGGACCCGACGCCATCGTGACCGACGCCAGGGTCGAGGGGTTCGCCCCGCGCGAGGACGGCGGGGTCGACGTGCGGGTGCACCACCCGGCCGCCGGCCGGCGTTCCGAGACGGCGGCGGACGCGCTGATCGGTGCGGACGGCATCCACTCGAAGGTCCGCGCCTGTCTGTATCCCGAGGAGGGCCCGCCGCCGTGGAACGGGCTCGTGGTGTGGCGCGGCACCACCTTCGCGCCGCCGTTCCTGGACGGCCGGTCGATGATCATCGCAGGGGACGACCGGCGGCGTGCCGTCGTCTACCCGATGTCCGCCCCCGAAGGGCCGGGCGGTGCGGTGCTGATGAACTGGGCGGTCGCCCGGGCGGCCGATCCGGAGGCCGTGTTCGAGGACGCCGACTGGAACCGGNGGAGGCCGTGTTCGAGGACGCCGACTGGAACCGGGCCGTGGCGCCCACCACGTTCCTGCACCACTTCGCCGACCTGGCCTTCGACTGGCTCGACGTGCCCGCGCTGATCCGCACGGCGCGGGAGGCCTACGTCTACCCCATGGTGGACCGGGACCCGCTGCCCCGCTGGACGCACGGGGCGGTCACCCTGCTCGGTGACGCCGCCCACGCCATGTACCCGATGGGGTCCAACGGCGCCACCCAGTCGATCGTCGACGCCCGGGTGCTGGCTCGCGAACTGGCGCTGCGGGACTCCCTCACCGCCGCCCTGGCCGCCTACGAGGCCGAGCGCCTTCCGGCGCTGACGCGCATCCAGGCCAGCGCCCGGCGCCGCGGCCCCGAGGTGGTCATCGACCTGGCCCACCAGCGGGCGCCCGGCGGATTCGAGGACGTGGCCGAGGCGTTCCCCGGAGTCGAACTCCAGTCCATTTCCGAGGAGTTCGCCCGGCTGGGCGGCTTCGACCCCGAGACGGTCAACACGCGTCCTTCGCTGGCCGTCCCGACCGGTACGGGAGGTCTTCGATGAGGATCGACATCTGGTCCGACGTCTCCTGCCCCTGGTGCTACATCACCAAGCGGACCTTCGAACTGGCGCTGTCGGCGTCCGGGCGCAGCGACGCGCAGATGGTGCTGCACCCGTACCAGATCGACGGGGAGCGGCCCGCCGAGCCCGTCCCGATGCTCGAGTGGCTGGCCGGCAAGTACGGCGCCGAGCGGGCCGCGGAGATGGACAAGGAGGTCACCGCGGCCGGCCCGCGCCACGGCATCGCCTTCCGCAACGCCACGGGCTTCGCGGTGAACACCCTGGACGCGCACCGGTTGTTGTGGTGGGCGGGCCGCAGCCATGGACGGGCGGTGCAGAGCCGGCTCGAGGAGCTGCTGTTCGCGGCGTACTTCACGAGCTGCGCCGACATCTCCGACCACGACGTGCTGCTGTCACGCGTCGAACAGGCCGGTCTGGACCGCGGCCGGGCCGCGCGTCTGCTGGCCTCCGACGAGGCGGTGGCCGAGGTGCGGGCGGAGGTCCGCCGGGCACGGGCCCGGGGCATCGCCGTCGTCCCCCGCTTCGAGTTCACGGGCGGTCACGTGGTCGAGGGCCCTCAGGAGGACGCGGAGGTCTTCCTGCGGGCCCTGGCCGGCGAGGCGGCGGCCACCACCGAACCGCAGGGGGAACACCAGTGAGCACGCCCAGCCGCCGTGGCTTCGTCGGAGCGACGGCGCTGATCGGCACGGCCACGGCGACCACGGGCGCGGTCGCCGCCCCGTCCGCCGCCCGGGGAGGGGTGGCCGCCGCGGAGGCGGCC